>JAAFHQ010000623.1 GCA_013298445.1 Chitinophagales bacterium
AAAATTGAGGGCGACGATACAGGTGATTGGTGGGTATTCCCGGGATCAGGTGCGGCAGATGATCAAGGATGGGTATTCTTTGAAGCCTATATCGGTAGCCTATGACAAAGGATTTATGAAATTGTTGGAAGGCAACCCGCCTGCGCTGGATTCTCCCAATTTCCCGGATGGCTGGGTCAATTTTTACCGACAAGAGGACTATTGCGCCACGGCCTATTTTTACCTGGATAAACCAATAAATGGGCTGCCTGCGCTGGCTGCAGTGGCAGACCGGACTAAAGGAATGTAACATGAGTGATCCCGAATTTTTTCAAAGACACTACAAAAGCGACATTTTATTATCACAGAGGAAAAAAAGAGGACACAAAGGACACAGAGGAAAACATCGTCTACGTCTAACTTTGTGTCCTCTGTGTTTCTTGGTGCTTTCTTTGTGAAAATGATGTCGCTTTGGGTTTATTTTCAAAATTCGGGATGACTCATGTTTATTTCACCACTACAAATTTTTCCGTAGTCGCTCCATGCGCACTTTGTAACAAAAGCAGGTAAATACCCGGTTTAAATTCCGAGGTATTCAACTCATACCATTGCTCACCTTTTGCGGTTCGATTTCCCGGGGTAAGGGTACTCACCAGCCTGCCATCCAATGCCCGGACTTGCAAGTTGTACCAGTTTTCAACCGGCATGTTAATCTGGATGTTCATGCGGTAGGTAGCAGGATTGGGGAAGCATTTCATACTCGGAGTCGCATCCAGGCTTGGCTCTTCCTGGTCAGGCCTGCTGCTCAAAGAGGGCGCTTCCATCAAATTCATGTTGCAATCCTGAATGGCCGCCACAAAAAAGCTACCCGGTTCAGCCCGGAAATTTGGCTTGAGTCGGATGAAATTTCCGGCGTGGTAAACCACATTTGATCCAGTAGCAATGGTAGCATCCGACTCAATGAAGTCCTTGGCCAGATACAAGCCACTCGGAGTAGTGCCAGTCAATACCAGATTGGGGGGACAAGACGTAGTAAGCAGGTTGAAATAATCAGTGGTAAACATGCCTCGGCCGTGGGAAGCGGCAGACACCAAATGATCAGAACTGCGGTACTGCAACATGTCGACCCGCACATTGGCCAAACCAAAGGTGTTGGTCGGGAACCATTCCGTTCGGCTTCCATTGAGGAAATCGGTAGTCCATACACCCAATTCAGTGGCGATCAAAGCCTGGGTTGAATCAAATGGATGAAACATGGCCCAACGCACTGGCATATCGGGCAAGTCGCCTTCAACCTGGGTCCATTTTTTGCCTCCATCTCTGGTTTCGTAAATGCTAATGCTCCCATAGCTGGAAGTGGTGACCAAAAGGTGATTGTCATCACCTGCCTCCACATCGATGCTGGAAACGTAAGTGGAAAAAATGGAATCAAGCAAGGTGACAGTTATTGCACCCGTTTGATTGGCATTGTCAATGCGCATGATTCTTCCACCCGTAGTGCCTACAAAAAGCCGATGGGCAGTATTGGGCGAAACCCGAATGTGGCTGATTTGCCCTTTATTGATTTGGGTGATCCGTTCGTAAGTGATGGTATTGGCTGCGCCCACGTCAACGACTCGCCCTAATGTATCCGGGCCATCCGAAAAATACAGGATGTTGTTGGCGTCGTCAAAATCAGACGGGGTAATGAACAATGCTGCCTCTTTTGATGGCAATAGGTCGATTGAGGTCGCAAAACTATCAGTAGTAAGGTAAAAGCGCCGATTTTGGGAACTGGCAATCTGCAATTTGGCATTGTTCTGATCAATGAAACAATAGCCCCCATCTGCGCCCTTAGGTTCGTCGGTTGTGCAGATTCCGGGGCAGGTGAAACGTTGGGTACCGTTGTCCTGCGTACCCCCCAGCATAAAATTGCTCCCTGCTGCCGGGTGTAGCGCTGTTGAATAAAACTGGGTCACATTGTAACCATTGTTTTTGGCAGTTAGGGTAGGACTGGCAGCAGCAGCATTGAGGGACCGGTACACACCGCCATCATTGCCGAAGACCACCTGATCAGAATTGCCAGGTCGATATACAATGGCATGATGATCGGCATGGACGCCTGCAACGGCAGTCCAGGTTCCAGCACCATCGGCAGATTGGTACAAATTGTCGCTGCCGATCCAAACGCGATTGACATTGTTGGGATCGACGGCCATGATGAAGGCGTACCAGCAGATGGCGCCCATGCCAGCAGGACAAGCTCTTGGCGTCCAGTTTGATCCGGCATCAGTACTCAGCAGAACATTGAGGCAGGTATCCTTGTTCGCTGCCGAAAAAGCAACATAAAGGGTGTTGGCATTGCTGGGCGCAGTGGCAATTTCTAACCTTCCAATGTCGCTGCTAGGGAAATTGCTATTGATCAGTCGGTTCCAGGCCGTTCCCGTCCGTTTAAAAATGCCACTGCCATTTACTGCTGCGTATAGGGTGCCATCGGCAGCTATTTCGAGGTCTTGCACATTGCCTGCAAGCACAGCAGCGGCACCAGTATTAAAAGTACCGTTGGCATCAGTGGAACGGAATAAGCCGTTGGAAGTGGCTACAAAAACAAAGCCCGCGTTGTCGATCACAATTTTATTGATGGCATTAAAATTGGTATTGTTGAACGGTAACTGTTGCCAATTGTTGCCACCATCTGTACTACGCCAGATCCCCATGCCACGTACTCCACCATTGGGTTGAATGCCTTCTTCACCGGTGCCAAAGAAAATGAGATTGGGGTTGGAAGCACTTTGAGCAATGGTGGTAATGGCCAGATTGGAGAAATAGTCATCAATGTTGGTCCAAACCGGAGGGGCTGCATCAATGTCGTCGGTACGCCACAGGCCCCCGGATACACTGCCTGCCCACACCCGTTTCCCCGAGGGGTCATTGGCATCGATGAGCAAACCTCGGGTACGCCCACCAACATTGCTGGGACCCCGCTCATACCAATAGATGGGGATGAGCCCCGAACGCAGGTGGCTGTCTTTGCGGCGTTCCTGGGCAATACGGGCAGCATTGAGCAAGCGATCACGCGGCACAATACCCGTGCGAGGGTCGCGAGTCATCAGCCATTCCTGGTAAAATCGCCCTTCGATTCGTTCTTCTTTGCCTTCATCCTGCCCATAGCCAGGGATCAGCAAACCAAGGGCAAGCACCGACAATAAAGCCAGATGTTTCATGGTTGCAAGGTTTTTGGAGCTTGTTTGATTTTTTTGGGTGAAGTGAAAACGAGACCATTTTTGCCCAAATGAGGCACGAAAAGCGGAGTTTAGCAGCGCTAAATGAGCATTTTCGGAACGAAATTTGGGCAAAAATGGGCCGTTTGCAGCCGAACAAAAAAATTAAATAAGCTCATAAGATGAAGACTAATTTTTGTTTTTGGTCTGGAGCGCAGTTTGCAGCGCATCGATTTGTTTTTGTTGTTCCAAAATCAAAAGCAAAAGCTGTTCTACTTTTTCCACCAAGAGCCTTTGGGTTTCACCCACTGCTACGCCATCTTGTTCCTTGATTTGCTGGGCGGAAGGCATACCAGGCAGGTGACCATTAGTAGTGATGAACTTTTGCCATTCCTTTAAATCAGGTAGCTTATAATTTGGATCAAAAACGTAATCGGGCCAGTTGCCGCTCAGTTTTACCACTACTTCTTCGGCAATGATGCTACCGCCGACGTAGAGTTCATGGCCGCCAGGAGTATTCGTTGTGGCGATGGCTACTTTGCCAGTAAGGGTAGAGGTGCCTGTTACATTGAGGTTTTCACCGATGCCAACCCCACCACCTACCACGAGTGCTCCCGTAGTAGCGTTCGTAGAGCTGGTCGTGCCGTTTACCTTCAAGGCATTGCCTACGTTGAGGTTTTCACCAATTCCGGCACCACCGGTTACGACCAAAGCACCACTTGTAGGATTGGTAGATGCAGCGTTGCTGTTTACTTTTACGGTGCTGCCTACATTCAAGTCCTGACCAATGCCTGCACCGCCAGCTACCACTAAGGCACCGGTTGCAGGTGTTGTAGAGGCCGAAGGGTCATTGATTTTGGTCGCGCCACCGATGGTCGCTGTTTTGTTGACGTTCAGGTCTTCATCAACTTGTAGGTCTTTGCCAATTTTGGCATCGGTTCCTACTATCAAATTGCTACCAATACCAACACCTCCGGTAACCACCAAGGCACCTGTTGCCGGAGTGGTTGCTGCGGTGGTATTGTGAATAGTGGTTATGCCGTTGACGTCCAGCGTAGTGTTGATCAATACGTCGCCCTGGACGTCGAGTAGCGCTTTAGGCGCTTGGGTGTTGAGGCCAAATTTGC
>JAAFHQ010000624.1 GCA_013298445.1 Chitinophagales bacterium
GGAATTCAAAAAGAAAAATGAATTTAACCTGCAAAAGTTAAACTCAGCCCATTCCTTTAACAATGCGCAATTGTCGGAAATAGAAATTCTACCGTACGAGAGCATCTGGAAAATCCTTTGTAACACCTTTCAATCTCCTTCAGTAGTTGATCGCGTTAATATGGCTTCTTATTCTCATGCTTAGTTGTATTTGTTTTAACCAGTAATATTGTCTTTGCATGAAAAACGTTTACCAGTTCGCACGGAAGTGGCAGCAGCGCGCCCACTTTCGCTTTCCACTTATCCAGGTAGTTGTAGATGTGACTACCGTTTAATCGTTTCTTTACCTTTTTGACGATTACAGAATTGTATCCCTCGGCTTTAACCGAGGGATACCCTCAATTTAGCGTAACAAAAAAACGCTAAAAGATATTCGTTTTCGTTTTCAGGGCATTAAATGTATTTATTTGAACTGCATTGAAATGTAGTTTAAAGTTAGCTTCAATGAAAACCGTTCCTCAGGTTTTTCGCCACAGCTCCCCCTTGCTCTTAATTTGCAACTTGCGGTAGATATTCCGAACATGATACCTTACACCATTGATCGAGATGCCTAGGTTCTGAGCAATTTCATGGTAGGATGCCCCATCTTTGAGCATTTTGACAATAATGGTCTCTTTCTCAGATAGTTCAATTTTTTCACTAGGGGTGGTAATGGATAGCGTTTGCGGGGTGAAATATTTAATGATCTTTTTGGCAACAGATGGGGTCAGCAATGCACCTTCTCCTTTTAAGTTGTGCAGGATTTGTTCTTCTAATTGTATGAAGCTGATATCTTTTAGCAAATAACCCGTTGCGCCGTTGCAGAGTGCCTGGAAAATGGTCTCTGAGTCATCCGCCATTGTAAACATCACGATTTCTACCTCAGGTTCGCGTTGCAAAATGAGGGGAATACTCCAGATGCTGGATTGACCTCCCAGCATAACATCCAAAAGGACGAACTTGATTTCCAAAAAGTCTCGATGGTACTTTACGAATTTTTCTACACTATCTACGGCTAAGACACAGTCGATGTGCTCCGATTGAGCAAAATAATCAGATAAATTTTTGCGTAGCTCAAGATCATCCTCTATAATGGATATGTTGTACATCGTGGTTCAGTGTTCAGAAGATTTGCGTAATAGCTAGCTATAATGACCGAAAGATGAAAATGTTCAAATTTTCAGTACAAAGCATACTACAAAGTTAAGGCTGAATAACAACGACAGGCCAAAAGAGTACCGTCACCTACATTTTTTCTCGTTTCTTATTGTTTCACTATCGCAATTTCTGCCGTTTGTTGCTGCGGAGTTTCTGTCCAGGTCATTTTTCCTTTAATAAAGCGCAATCGCCGCTGAATGCTCTCCTGGCCATAGCCCTCAGTCATTTGAGGTGATTTTTCAGGATTCAATTGTACAAATTCATTGCTGATCCGAATGTACAGGAATTGATTAGTGGTATAAACTTTGATGTGAACCCTTCGGCTTTGGGTGTGTTTGAGCATGTTGGTCAAGAGTTCTTGATAAATCATCAAGACATGGTGCCTGGTGACAGAATCCAGCACCCTTTCCTGCTTATTGACGGAGTCCTCAAATTCCAGTTCTTTGACGTTGGGCGCAATGGTGTTTTCAGCAAAATCCTCTAGTCTCTGAATGAACTTGACCAAGCTGTCGTACCGTGGGTCAAAAGCCCAGATAAAATCGCGCACCGATCGTAAAATGTCTGTGCTTAATTGTTCAAAATGTGTGGCTAAGGTTTCGCGTCGTTCAGGATTGCTGCGCACAATTTCCCCGGCCATAGTGCGCAGGGCATACAAGCGGCCACTCAAATCGTCGTGTAAATCGTCGGAAATGCGCTTGCGTAGGTGGAACTCCCTGCGCAGTTGACTTAAGCGAAACAAGTGAAGTTGGTAAATTCCCATGGCCAGGATGATGCCTATCATGGCAATAAACCACCAGGTTTGATACCAGGCAGGACAAATGTGCAACACAAAAGGAACGGCAACACTCCAGTCTTTCTGATGGGTACGCGCACTGACCCATAACTGGTAACGCCCTGGCTTTAGGTTGACAAAAATTAGATTTTTGTTTCCACTTTGCTGTTGCCATTCTTGATCTAATCCCGATAGCCTGTATCGATATTGCACAGGCGTCTCGCTCCAATGATTGGCATGCAGGCCGACCTCAAGGTATTTTTCGCGGGTTTGAATGATCACTTTCTCGTTCGGACTCAAGTGTAGGCTACGGGATTTTTGAGTGCTGTGATTGAGCACCCTCAAGCTAAGGTAAGGTGCAAGGGGGGGGCTGGAAAAATTGGGCATCCAGGGCTTGAAGTAGGTTACCCCGTTGGTGCCACCAAGAAACAAGGTGCCATCTTTGGCTTGGTACACTGAACTTGTGTTGAACTCTTCACCGGCCAATCCATCTTTTTGATGGTAGTTGACTATTTTACCCGAAGGCAGGTGCAAACAACTCAATCCTTGGTGAGTACCCACCCATAACAAGGTGTCGTTGTGCGAACTATGCATGGAGTAAATAGTGTTGTTGGCCAATCCTTCGCTTTGGGTGTACCACTTGATTTGTTTCGTACGACGATCCAATCTTGCCAGGCCATGTTCCTGGGTGCCAATCCATAGGTAGCCGTTGTGGTCTTCGTACAAACATTTGATGCTGATTTCTTGTAGAGATGTGGGAATATCCTCTGGCGCTTGGCGAACCTTGCGGCCATCCTCACGGGGATATACGTGGACCAAACCCGCTTCCCCTCCCAGCCATAAGCTGGAATCTTTGCTCATCAGCATACAAACAAAACCTGCTTCGCGGTAGGCCAAAAGATGGGGGTATTTGGCGTTTCCATCCTGATCGAACTTGATTAAATACCGACCATAAAAAGACCAAAACCCCTGTTGCACCCGAATCAGTTTCCGGCCGAATTCGAGTCCTTGAAATGGGAGTGGTAGTTTCTTGTCTCTAAAAAAATTAGTTTGCGCTAATTGTGACGACAAATACATGCTGTCCAGTACCGAATCCTGGTAGGCCATTTTTAACAGTGAGGGGTCTCGTTCGGCCGCAACATACCAATGTTGTTTGTACCATAAAAAATCCCACATATAAATGACGCTTGGCCATTGTTGTGGCGGCAATCGGAGTTGTGGGTCATTGAAGCGAAAAAAATTGTTGTAGGCACTCACCAGGAGCCGCCCCTGGGGGTCTTGGGTGATTCCTCTGGTACTGTGTCCGGATATGAGTTTTTTAAAGGATTGGGTAGCCTTTTTTTGAACAACAAACAATCCCTTTTGGGTAGATATAAACCAGGTACCTGCTTGATCGATACAAACTGCAGTAGGGAGTAAAAATTTCCACTCTATTTCCGGCAGATTTTTAGGTCTATCTTCGATATACTGGTACAATGCGTGCCAAATTTCATGTACATCCCGGAGCTTATCCTGGACAAGGATCGAGGAGTCCCAATCCATCCTTGAAAGATTAGGCACATAAAAATCGCCCAAAAACAGGATATGGATTACTGCGCCACCTGGTGCATGAATGAGTGAAGCACGGGGACCGATCTCAGTATTATCATTTTTGATGATGGAAGATGAATTTGGCTTGTATGGATCGTGCTTGACAACCTTAATTTTCTTGTCTTGTACCTTGCCTATTAGGTTAAGGCCATGACAAAAATAGAAGGCTTTTTCTTTGGCCGAGTACTTGAATTGATGACAATAAGGAGCTGTAAATGGGAGCCTCACTTGAATGGTATCGATACAAATTTGGTGCGTCGTAGATCGCTATTTCCGATTTTCCCACACGTTCAATCAATATACGTTGTTTGGTTAACTTGGGCAAGCCCAGTTGGGTTGGGCTAAGCCAGGATGAACGATCTTTGGTCAGGATTCGCAATCCCTCGGGTTCAGATACCCACAAGCGCCCTTCGGCATCTTCTGTTACTTCGAATGCTTCAGTAGTACTATAGCGATGACTTTTCCCATCTTGTAGCATATAGATACCATCCTTGGTTGCCATCCACAATACTTGTCGATGATCCAGTGTTATATATCTGATATCATTGGCTACTTGGATGGACTGATGAGTGATAAAGCGAATTTCGTAAGCAGAGGGGGCTACTTCAGCGCTACATTGGCCATGTGTATTGGTGGGAAAATAAAATAGGATGACGATACAAACAAGCCAGGGCATTACAATCGAAAAAACACTTCTCATAGTTTGACTTCTCACCGTAGGACTTGTTTGATAAAAGCGCGATCAGGTAGTACATCAAAACCATAA
>JAAFHQ010000625.1 GCA_013298445.1 Chitinophagales bacterium
TTCATCTGGTTAAACAGGCCCGATTCAAGCACACCCAAACGCAGGATCAGCAGTACAAAGCCCATTGCGCCACCCAATTGGTAGGTGAATTGCCAGGAGTACCTGCCGCCCACATAAGCCCCCACGATCGCTCCCAACATACCACAACCCGCAATGATGGCCGGGCCAATGCCCCGGTATTTTTGCGGCATTTGTTCAGTAACCAGGGTAATCGCGGCTCCCAGCTCCCCAGCCAAACCCAGGCCCGCCAAAAAACGCAGCAAAAGGTAGGTTTCAAAATTCCCCGCATAGGCATTCGCAAAAGTGGCTGTAGAGTAGAGGATAATGGAACCAAACAACACCGAAAGTCGCCCGAATTTATCCCCAATAATGCCCCATACAAAGCCACCAATCAGCATGCCTACCATTTGGATGTTGATCAGGGAAACCCCTTTGGAAAGCAACGCCCCTTCGGGAACACCCATCGCCAGAAGGCTTTTGGCGCGCACGATGCTCAAGATGATGATGTCGTATAAATCCACAAAAAAGCCCAAAGCCGAGGCAATAATGGCCAGCCAGATATGTCTTTTCATTGCATTTTAGTTTGTAGTGTCTGCACAAGTAGGTCAATTCACCGTTACTCCGTGGCTTTTTAAAATCTTGTGGAAGAACAGGAGGTGATACGGCAAGGCATTCTCCCAATATCCCCAGGTGTGCGCACCAGGTCTTTCGATGTAGTCATGCGGTACGTTGTTGTACAGCAAACGTTGGTGCAGTTCCCGATTGATGTCAACCAAAAAATCGTCTACTCCGCAGTCAATCATGATGGGTAAGCCGTTCTTTTTGATGGTTTCGACCATATTGACAATGGAGTTTTTGAAAAAAACCTCATTCGTGGGATCATCGCTACCCATTAATTGCTGGAAACCATTTTTCAGGGACTTGGCAAAATCTTCATTGATCTTGAATTTGGTCCAGTTCAGGTCCAAAGCGCCACTCATGGAGCCCGCTGCACAAAATAGATCAGGATGTCGGGCAGAAAGATACATGGCTCCATGCCCACCCATCGATAGGCCAGTGATTACGCGACCTTTATTGCTGTGCACCGTACGGTAAGTCCCATCAATCTTGGGAATGACTTCTTTGATGAGGTGGGTTTCAAATTTGCTGCTTGGATTAGCCGGGCTATCCAGGTACCAAGCAAAGGTTTCTCCTTCGGGCATCACAATGATCAAATTGTATTGATCAGCCAGGTTTTTGACCAGCATTTTATCGGGAGTTGAAGTCAGCCAGTCGCGGAAGTGGCCGCCACCGCCGTGCAGCAGGTACAATACCGGATAAGTGGCTTTACCTGTGGCATATGAATTGGGCAGCACCACTGCTGCTTTGTAGGTTTTGTTCATGGACGCACTGAACACTTCCAGGCTGTCGACTTTGGCGGCAAAGGCACAAAAGCAGGATAGATTAAAGACCAGCCAAAGAGCTAAACGGTAGTTTTTTACGCAAAACATAGGTATGAAATTTTGGTAAAGGATTTTTACTCACAGAATATATGAGTGAAGAGTTCCGAATACATGACTTTTGAGTTTTGAAGTGAGCTACCCCCGTAAACTTGGCAAACCCACCCCCGCCGCATCAAAGCCACCATCCACAGCCAAAATTTGCCCGTTGATGTAAGCGGCAGCAGGGCTACATAGGAAATAAACCGCATCAGCAACTTCTGTAGTTGTGCCGTAACGCGCCAAAGGAATCGCATCGCTGTAGGAAGTTCGGATGTCGGCACTGTGTACCAGCTTGGCCATTTCGGTTTCCACCGGGCCGGGTGCTATGGCGTTGGCGCGTACCCCTTTGTTGCCGTATTCCACCGCCTGCTGCTTGGTCAGGTGCATGATCGCCGCCTTGCTGGTGCCGTAGGCTATGCGCAGGGTACTGGCGCGTACCCCGGAAATGCTGGCAATATTGACAATGCTTCCTTTGGCTTGTAACAAACCGGGTAGAGCAGCCTGAGTGCACAAAAAAGTACCGTTCAGATTGGTAGACATCACCGCATTCCAATCTTCAAAAGTCACTTGTTCAGCGGGTTTAAAAATGGCGATTCCGGCATTGTTGACCAGTGCGTGAATAGAGGGAAATTGGGTCAGAATTTTCTGAAAAGTAGTTTGTACTTGCGCTGGATCAGAGACGTCACAGAGGACAAAGGAATAATTTCCGTTTCCTTTCAGTTGTTTTTCGCATTGTTGCAAGCCAGTTTCATCATTGTCCAAAATGATGACATGGTAGTTTTCTGCCTGAAAACGATGAGCAATGGCCAAGCCAATGCCACGGGCGGCACCAGTTACGACCGCTACCTGAGCAGAAGGAGTTGTGGACATAAGGGTAAAATAAGTAAGTAATGGTTCAAAGTAAGCAAAGATTTATCCAATTCTCTTTTCCCATCCAAAAAAATTATTGCATTTTCTGAGTACAATCCATATCAGTCCGCCTTATACTACTATACTGCTTGTTTTTCCCTAGAACTTCAAAAACCAACAACATGCAACGCACCGAATTTTTGAAAAAAGGCATGGCGGCCCTGGGCGTAGCCTTCATCGTACCCTTGGCTAACTCTTGCAAAAAAGACTCCTTGCTGGATGAAGTCACCCCAGATGATTCCAGTTCCAGTGGAACTTGCACGGTTTCCCCAACTGAAACGGCGGGCCCCTTCCCTACCAAGTCTCCTGCTACCCTGCAAATGGTGGACATCCGTTCGGATCGTACGGGTGTACCACTGAGTGTCAAAATCAACATCAAAAATCTCAATTCGGGCTGCGAAGCCCTGGCTGGAGCTATCGTCGACATCTGGCACTGCGACAAGGACGGTTATTACTCTGAATACGGCGGCACGGGCATGCAACAAGCCAATTTCACCACCGTTCACTTCCTGCGTGGGCGTCAGGTAAGCGATGCCAATGGGCAGGTGGGCTTTACGAGCATTTTCCCCGGTTGGTATTCCGGGCGGGCACCACACATCCACGTACACATTTACAACGCCAGTGGGAAGTCACTCCTGGTAACCCAAATTGCTTTCCCAACCAGCGTATGTGACACAGTTTATACCACAGCGACCAACTACTATACCCGTGGCAAACAGGACACTTCCAATACCAGCGACAATGTTTTTGCCGATTCCCTGGCGCAGGAGATGTCCACAGTAACCGGAAGTGTAGCGGCAGGTTATGAACTCACCCATACAATCGTTGTCAATGGCTAATCCAGGTTCTTTTGCCACCATCATCCTCGCTGATCATCGCGGGGTGACCCAATCAGAGCAATACCGCAGTTGGCATAGTTTCAGCTTCGGCCAATACCAAAATCCACACCGCGAAGCCCCCAGGGCTTTGCGGGCTTTTAATGAAGATACCCTGGCTGGAGGCCAACACATCAGCCACAGCTGCGACCTGAATGCCACCGTTTTGCTGTTGCCATTGGTAGGCGGGATAAGCGTACATTCTTCTGGAAAATCCTGGTCTATTGAGGCAGGCTTGGTACTTGCCCTACCTTTGCAGGCAGCTGAATCGTACCGGATTGAAAATCCCTACACAGATGAACTGGTGAGTTACCTGCACATCGTATTGCCAAGTAGTGAAGCAACTGAGCCTTGTTTATATCCTTTTGATCTGGGCAAGAATACCGATCAATTGTTGCCCATTCTAGAGGCCAATCATCGGCTCTCGATTGGGCAGTTCGGGGGTCGAGTTGATGTGGAACATACCTTGAATCAGGTGACCAATGACGCTTTTGTTTTTGTCATCGATGGCGTTTTTGAAGTACAGAACCGCCTCCTGCACCGCAGGGATGCACTGCTGCTGCCTGCACCGGAAAAGCTGGAATTTGAGGCATTATCTGAAGGAGCAATCTTGTTGGTGCTGGAAATAAAATAGGCCAGTCTCGGTGTGGAGACTGGCCAGAGCGCACTAAAATACGACTAAACGAAAAAATTATGGCAACAATACCCTATCAATCACGTGCACTACGCCATTTGTTGCCAATAAGTTGGCGATGCTGACATTCGAGGCATTCGCACCATTGCCTTTCCCTAAAACGCTCACTGCACCTGCAGCGATGGTTACTTTGGCTTTACCTCCTTGCGCAGTAGTCAATTCTACGCCATTGGTTAGGTTGGTAGAGAAAGCTCTGGCCGCAACCACATGGTAAGTAAGAATGTTTGCAAGGGTAGCTGGATCCGCAGCCTGAATGGAGGCAATCGTTGGAAAACCAGCAGCCTGGAATGCGGCATTGGTGGGTGCAAACACAGTAAGTGGGCCAGCCGCCGTAAGCGCAT
>JAAFHQ010000626.1:0-2840 GCA_013298445.1 Chitinophagales bacterium
CGGATTTTTTTCCGCCGCAGGCGGAAAAGGACGAGCCGAAGGTGAGTCAAAATCCGTTCTAATCCGTGGCATCCGTGGCATCCGTTTTCCAATTGCGTCGCTTTTAGCAAAGAGAGGCGAAGCCTCACCAGCACGAAGCGCATTAACGTCCTCGTGGTTAAATTAAAGCTGCAAAAATGCTGGATATTACTTTTCACTGCTCATAACTACAGGTGGATGGGTGCTAAATAGTTACAATATGCTTTATGATTTCAATACTAGCAACCAGGAACTAATTCCCCCTCCCCAGCATTGATCTTACCAAACATACTAAAAATCCAAAACAAAGCCGCTATCTTTGCGCCCAAATACTTAAGCGAAACATGAAGGTTTCTCTCAACTGGTTGAAGCAATACCTGAATCTGGACGGCCTCAGCCCCGAAAAAGTCGGCGAAATATTGACCGACATAGGATTGGAAGTAGAAAGCATCGAACGTACCGAAAGCATCAAAGGAGGACTGGCAGGTGTAGTGGTAGGCCACGTGGTAGAACGTGAAAAACACCCCAACGCCGACAAACTTTCTGTGACCAAAGTCGACATCGGTACGGGCAGCTTGCTCAATATCGTTTGTGGTGCGCCCAATGTGGCTGCTGGCCAAAAAGTGCTGGTTGCCACCGTTGGTACCACCTTGTACCCCACCGAAGGCGAACCGATTACCCTGAAAAAAGGTAAAATCCGCGGCGAAGACTCCGAAGGTATGATTTGTGCCGAAGACGAACTCGGCTTGGGTCACGACCACGCGGGCATCATGGTGCTGCCCGAAGACACCCCCGTGGGCCAATCCGCCAAAGACTATTTCCAACTCGAAGAAGACCACCTCATCGAGATAGGCCTCACCCCTAACCGCTCCGACGCCACCAACCACCTGGGTGTTGCGCGCGACCTGGCAGCTGCCCTCAAAATCAACTACGGCCATACCGGTATGGTTTGTGTTCCCGAAGTTGAAAAATTCAAAGTAGACAATCACAGCTTGCCCATCGCGGTAAGCGTGGAAAATACCGAGGCCTGCCCACGTTACAGCGGCGTAGTCATCAAAGGTGTCAAAGTGGGCGAGTCGCCCGATTGGTTGAAGCGCCGCCTACAAGCCGTAGATGTGCGCCCGATCAACAACATCGTGGACATCACCAACTTTGTACTCCACGAATTGGGTCAGCCCTTGCACGCTTTCGACCTGGACGAAATCAAAGGCCGCCAAATCATCGTCAAAACTTTACCCGCGGGCAGCAAATTCCTCTCCCTGGACGAGGTAGAACGCACCCTGCACGCCGAGGACCTGATGATTTGTGATGGCGATTCCACGGGCATGTGTATCGGTGGGGTATTTGGAGGACTCAACTCGGGGGTCAAAGACAGCACCGTCAACATCTTCCTCGAAGCCGCCCATTTCAGCCCTACTTACATTCGCCGCAGCAGCATGCGCCACAACCTGCGCACCGATGCCGCGAAGGTGTTTGAAAAAGGCAGTGACCCGAATGTTACCGTTTTTGCCCTCAAACGCGCCGCCCTCTTGATGCAGGAACTGGCCGGAGGCGAAATCGCTTCCGAACTCATCGACCTCTACCCGAATCCCGTAGCGCCGCGTGAAATCACGGTAAAATACAGCTACGTGAATGGCATTTTGGGCGTAGCCCTCAGCCCGGCGGAGATGGAAGAAATCCTCCTTGCGCAAGGCATGAGCATCCTGGCTTCGGATGAGCAGACCTTCACCGTGGCCGTGCCGACCAACAAAGCCGACGTGCTGCGCCCTTCGGATATTGCCGAAGAAGTGCTGCGCATTTACGGCTTCAACCGGGTGGAAATTTCCGAAAAATTCAGCATTTCCGCTGCTTTGGCCCCCAATCCCGACCCCAGTCTGGTGCGCAATGCCATCGGCGACTTTTTGGCTGCCGCAGGTTTCAACGAAATCATGGCGGTCTCCCTGTCACAATCGCGTTATTATCGCCAGGCCCTCAAGAGCATTGCCGACGAGGAACTGGTGTACATCAACAATACCTCCAACGCGCAGTTGGACATCATGCGCCCAGACATGCTGATCAGCGGCCTGGAAGCCATCGTGCACAACCAGAATCGCCAGCAAACCCGTTTGCGTTTGTTCGAATTTGGCAAGGTGTACCGCTTCAAAGGTGAAGGGGACATTGATGAAAAGGCGCAACTCAGCTTGTTCCTGAGCGGGGATCGCTACGGCAAATCCTGGTTGATGAAGTCGCCATTTGAAGGGGCCAGCAACAAAACGCCTTATTTCACGCTCAAGGGCTATGTGCAAAACATCCTTTCCCGCCTCGGCTATGAAGGCTACCAGGAAACGGTGTTGGAAAACGACGAGCGTTTTGCCTACGGCTTGACTTACCACCGCGGCCAGCAGGTTTTGGCTACTTTTGGGCGGGTCAGCGGCCAGATGGTCAAAGAATTGGGTGTGCGCAACGAAGTTTATGCCGCCGTTTTTGAATGGGATAAACTGCTGAAAAGCCTGAGAAAACAGAACGTGACCTATCAGGAAGTCAGCAAATTCCCGGCAACCAGCAGAGATTTGGCGCTGATTATTGAAAATTCTGTTAAATTTAGCGATATTGCGGCAATTGCCCGCAAAGTGGGTAAAAAATTGATCAAGGACATTACCCTTTTTGACGTGTACGAGAACGCGCAACAACTCGGCGAAGGAAAACGATCCTATGCCGTGAGTTACTGGTTCGAAGACGCTGAAAAAACCCTCGAAGACAAAGAGGTGGACAAGGTGATGAATCAATTGATCAACGAATACGAAACTAAACTAGGCGCCTTGATTAGGCGTTAGTACAAGTGA
>JAAFHQ010000626.1:2850-4290 GCA_013298445.1 Chitinophagales bacterium
AGTGGATACTAAATGTTATGGCATTTACGTTGACTTGTTTTATTTGAATTTTGTGATGATCCTAAGATGAACGCATCTGAACAATTTGAACGCATCGAAGTCAAAGTCCGCCAATTGTTGGCTCTGGTCAAACAATTAAAGCGCGACAATGGAGGTTTGCAGGAAGAAAACCGCGAACTCAAAACGCATATTGTCCAGCGGGATGCCGCTATTCGTGTGTTACAAACTCAGATGGAGCGCGCTGAGCAGGAACTGGTAAAGCTGCGCCGTGAGGAGACCGAGCAATCGGATAAGTTTAAAGAGCAAGTCGATCAGTACGTTAAGGAGATCGACAAGCGTATTGAGTTGTTGGCCAACAATTGACTATAGCATGGAGGGGCAAGAGGAAACGAAGAACATTACGGTTGTAGTTGCCGGACGTCCATATCCCTTGAAAATCAGGGTAGAAGACGAGGCTTCTCTTCGCAAGATAGTCAAAGAAGTCAACGAAAAGATCAATCGTTTTCAACTGACATACACGCATAAAGACAAGCAAGACTGCCTGTCTATGGCGCTTTTGACCTACGCTGTTGATCTGCACAAAACCCAACTCGCCACCGCTCAGGAAGCCCATCTCTCGGCCAAACTTTCCCACCTGGAAGCTCTCTTGGATCAGGAAGTATAATATTTAAAAAACGGAAAAAACGACTTTATGGAAATTGGAATAGGCGCCGTTATCGGGTTAGTCATTGGTGCAGTAGTGGGATATTTTTTGGTTCAATTTTTCTTGAATAAATCCAAGCAGCAGAAAATAGAAGAACTCAATTCCCAAGCTGACTTACAGATTAAAGAAGCCCGGTTATCGGCCAAACGAATTGTCGACGAAGCAGAAACCAAAGCGGAGAAAATCGTCAATCAAGCGGAAAGCAAAAACGAACGCATCAAGCAAAATAAAATTCAGGAGGCCAAAGACCATTTTGCCAAACTGAAGTCTGATTTTGATAGCCGCAAGTCCCAACAATTGGTGGAAATGAAAGAGCGCGAGATGGAAATCAAAGCGCTCGAATCAGAATTCAGATCCAAGGAAGAAAAAATCGAAGATCGCCAGCGTGCGCTGGAACAGCAAAAATCTGAGTTCGACCTGAAAGACGCCGAAACCGCTGCTATCCGGGAAAACCTGGAGAAGCAGTTGAAAATAGTGGCCAAAAAACGGGAAGAACTGGATCAGGCCAACGAAATCCGCATCAAAGAACTGGAGATCATCTCCCGTTTGAGCGAGCAGGAAGCCAAAGAGCAACTGCTGGATGCCGTACGCGCCAAAGCCCAAACCGATGCAATGTCGATCGTCAAAGAATCCATCGAACAGGCCAAAATGGATGCCAACAAGGAGGCGAAAAAAATCGTCATCCAGACCATCCAGCGCATGTGTGCGGAATACACCATCGAAAACACCGTATCAGT
>JAAFHQ010000627.1 GCA_013298445.1 Chitinophagales bacterium
ATTGCCAGTTTTTCCAGGGTTTTGTATTTGTAGATTTTGGGTTTGCTGCTCATTCTTCTATCTCATTGGGGTTTGGAAATAGTTGCTGCATCAGGCCTTTTTTGTGGATTTTGAGGGCATCGAGTTTTTGGCTTTGGGCAGTGATTAGGTCATCAAGGGAGGAGAGGCAGTCGGCGATTTTTTGCTGCTCAGCTTTTGTAGGGATAAAAACAACAAGGTTTTTTAGGTCATCAGTTTCGATTTTTCCAGCCCCGATACCAGTTTCGTTTATTTGGATTCTTGATTCAAATGAAATCAACTGATAAAGAAGGAACAGTTCAAAGATACTTGCATTAACTTCTAACGCTTTTACATCTTGGTTAAAGGCCACATCAACAGTTGCGATTCCAATTGGAACTCGATTAAAAAGCATACTTCCACGAACAAGAATCAATAGGCTTCCTTTCTTTGTAATTCGAGTGCCGTTTCCTATTGCTAAAGCTGTTACGTTTAATTCTGACTTATTGATTTTTGTGTCATACATTGATGAAGCACTTATCCAAGGTATTGAACCTCCCCAATACTCGGCAACCTCTTTAGATGGTGTTCCACCAGAAGAAAACCGTGAAATTTCCCCCAATGGATATGGGCTCCACTCCCCAGCCTCCCGAAACTCCGAAAACCTCAACCTCGGCACCGTCTCCCCTTCAGCAGGAAACAGCTGCTGCATCAGGCCTTTTTTATGCGTTTTGAGGGCTTCGAGTTTTTGGTTTTGGGTGGTGATGAGGTCGTCGAGGGAGGAGAGGCAGTCGGCGATTTTTTGTTGTTCTTTTGGATTGGGTACGAAGAACTTATATTTAATAAACTGGCTTCCGTTTATTGAATTAATAGTAGCTCCTAAATCTGAAGATACTTGTGTGTAGTACGAATCAGTCTGAAAAAGTTGATGTACAAATTGTGGAGACTTTGACCTAAATACTGTCATGAAAGCACCATGAGTACATCGTGGCAGACCTTTTGGAATAAGAGCATTCTTACCTATTAGGTTTTTTGAACCATTACGTACACATATCAAAATGTCATTTGGCATTGTAGGGTTTGCACCTTTAATTTCGGGAGTTACATAGACGCAATCATCAAGCACTATTACTCCATTCTGTATATTAGAAGACCTTAGAACCAACAGACCATCTTCTCTAACATCATCAGGGGTGTAAGTTAACCCGGAAACGAGTTGGCCTAACTCCCTCAGTTGAACGCCCTCCCACTCCCCAGCCTCCCGAAACTCCGGAAACCTTAACCTCGGTACCATCTTATCTTTCATTTCCTTACTCATAAGCTGCTAGTCCTGAAATTTCACGGCCTTGGGCCAATTTTTTTAATAGGGGTACCAAGTCTTCCATCAGAGCCAATTCTTTTTTTGTGCGGTCTTTCCAGCCCAGCCCCAATGGGGCCAATACATCACTCAAGTGTTCGCCATCAAAAATCATGCGGTTCATGATGCCCTCTACAAAGTTTTGTATCGCTACCCTTTCCAGGCCATGTTTTTGAGCGATTGTGGCCAGTTCCTGGGCCGATTTTTCCGCCTTGAAGGCTTGATAACCTTCGCGGATTTCTTTTTCACTCCGCCCCTTTACCCGCTGCAAACTATTGATGTAGGCCACAATATCGTCCCGTTCATCCATCAGGTTGGCACTGGAACTGATCAAACCAATGAGCTCCTCAAGGGTCATTTTTTGTTTCGCCGGGCTGTTCTGCGCGTATTTGGCAATCAGCCCCATGATGTAGTCGTAGTCGATCACCGCCGAGGCGAACAGTACAAACTCAAAGTCCAATTGATCCACCACACTGGCTTCGTCTCCGCCTTTATCTTGCTTCGCTTTCAGGCGTTTGGCCACATCCAGGTACATCCCTTTGAATGCGCGCAGTTGCTCTTCGGGCAGCAGTTGTTCTACACTGTCTATGTTTTCAGCACTGATGTCGGTGTATTGCTCCAGTTGGGTTTTGAGGCGCTGTACCTCTTTGAATCGATTGATGAACTCGCCGCGTGCCTCATCGCCCTTGAGGTTGTTGACTTCTTCCGGGGTACAGGCCAGGCCTTGAGACTGCATGAATTTGTCCAGGTCTTCTACCGCTTTTTCAAATTTGTCAATCACCACCACTACAGGATCCACCAGCCAGATTTCTTTGGCCTTGGGATTGCTTTCTTCCCCCGAAAATAGGGCAATAGCCTGGTCTACTTCTCCTTGCTGTTGCCGAAAGTCGAGGATGTTGCCATAGGGTTTGGTTCCATTGAGGACGCGATTGGTTCGCGAAAAAGCTTGGATCAGGCCATGGTACTTGAGGTTTTTGTCCACGTACAAGGTGTTGAGGTACTTGGAGTCAAAGCCCGTGAGCAGCATGTCCACCACAATCACCACATCTATTTTGTTTTTATGGGGATAGTCGGCATTGCTGTATTTGTGGTCTTTGATGCGCTGTTGTACATCCTGGTAGTATTGGTCAAACTCATCGATGCGAAAATTGCAGCCATACTGCGCGTTGTAGTCGGCAATGATGCGTTTCAGCGCCGCTTTCTTTTTATCAGGGTCTTTTTGGTTGTCGGCTTTTTCCTGTGGCAGGTCTTCCTGGATTTGTTGCACATCTTTGTTGCCTTCGGCAGGCGGTGAGAAAACACACGCAATGTTCAAGGGCACAAAGTTTTCGTCTTCGTTTTGCCACGCGTCTTGGGCTTCGTGCAACAAGTAGTAGTACTCAATGGCACTATTGATGGAACTTGTGGCCAAAATGGCATTGAAGCGGCGCTGGTGGGTGGCGGCATCGTGCTTCTCCATGATTGCATTCACTACCGCCTTTTGGGAGAAGGCTTCGCCCGCTTTGGGCTGCTGGGCTCCTTCTGGCTTGAAATAGTCGATGTGAAAGCGCAACACATTGGCGTCATCGATGGCATTGGTAATGGTGTAGGCGTGGAGTCGTTTTTGAAAAATATCATTGGTGGTTTTGAAAGAAGCTTCCTCGCCATCGATCTGGGTGTAAGTGGCATTGGCTTCAAAGATAGGGGTACCCGTAAACCCAAAGAGTTGCGCCTGGGGGAAAAATGCCTTAATGGTTTGGTGGGTATCGCCAAACTGCGAGCGGTGACACTCGTCAAAGATGAACACCACGCGTTTGTTTTTCAAGGGCTCTAACCTGTCCTTAAAGGTGGGTTTACCTTTTTCTGCCTTTTTTTTATTCCGCTTGCTGTTTTCATCCAGCGCCAGCCCCAGTTTTTGGATGGTGGTCACGATTACTTTATCGGCATAATCGCTGGACAACATGCGCTGTACCAGTGCCTCTGTATTGGTATTTTGTTCTACACAACCCTCCTGAAATTTATTGAACTCTTCGCGGGTTTGGCGGTCCAGGTCTTTGCGGTCTACCACAAACAGGCATTTTTCGATGTCTGGATTGTCCTTCAGCAGGGTGGCGGCTTTGAACGAGGTAAGAGTTTTGCCACTGCCCGTAGTGTGCCAGATGTAGCCATTGCCCCGGTTTTGGTGGATGCAGTCTACAATGGCTTTTACAGCATAAATCTGATACGGCCGCATCACCAGCAGACGCTGCTCGCTGGCCACCAGTACCATGTATCGACTGATCATTTCAGCTAGCGTACATTTGCTGAGAAATTGCTCGGCAAAATCGTCCAGGTACGTGATCTTCTTATTGTCTTCGCTGGCAAATTGGTAAATGGGCAAAAACTGCTCGTCGGCATTAAAGCTGAAATGATGGTTGTGGTTGTTGGCAAAATAGTAGGTATTGCTTCGATTGCTGACGATAAAGAGCTGCATGAAGCACAGCAGCGAGTTGCTATATCCGTTGCCAGGGTCGTTTTTGTAATCCACGATTTGCTGCATGGCGCGGCGCGGGCTGACATGAAGCGTCTTGAGCTCAATTTGCACCACCGGGATTCCATTGATCAGCAGAATCACATCGTAACGGTGAAAACTGTTGCTGGTGTTGATGCGCAACTGGCTGATGACTTCAAATTCGTTTTTGCACCAGTCTTTGATGTTGACCAGGGTGTATTGTAGGGGTGTACCGTCCTCACGCAGGAAGGTGTTGCGCTCGCGCAGGTGTTTGGAAGCAGCAAATACATCAGCAGTCACAATCTCATCGCGCAGGCGGCTGAATTCGGAGGGTGTTAATTCGACCCGATTCAGTGCTTCAAATTTTTGTCGAAAATTGAGTTCAAGCCCATCTCGATCCCGAATGTCTGGCCGATGGGTGTATTTGAGATCGCTTAATTTGCGGATCAGCGTTTGTTCTATTTG
>JAAFHQ010000628.1 GCA_013298445.1 Chitinophagales bacterium
GGGTTGAAGCGGAGCGATACCCGGGTCAATTTCAGCTCTGGATTCAGCAAGCTTCCCTCATTGGCGATTATTGGATGGCCAGTGCCGAAATCATGCTGGATGGCGATTCAGATTATAAACGAAAGCACTACGTTCGGCTGTTTTTTGCTACCTTGGCCCCACATTTAACTGCACGGGGTTTGGCGGTTTACCAACAGCTCCTGGCCGATTCATGAGTACAGACCAATGATCACCATACAAACCTACCAACCCGAACATTGCCAAGGCATCATCGACTTGATTTTGCCCATCCAGCAAATTGAATTCAAGGTGCCAATCACCCTTGATGATCAACCAGACTTGTTCAAAATTCCCGAAGTATACCAACAAGGAAGGGGTAATTTTTGGGTAGCCACTAATGCCGAACATCGGGTCATCGGCACGATTGCCTTGATTGAATTTCCGCCCCATCGGGCTGCCTTGCGCAAAATGTTTGTAGCCGCGGAGTATCGGGGGAAAACGTATGGCCTGGCTCAATCCTTGATGAACATAGCCCTGGAATGGTGTGTGGAAAATAGCCTGGAAAGCATTTGGTTGGGTACTGTTCCCCGCCTTGAAGCAGCGGTAAAATTTTATGAAAAAAATGGCTTTGATCGGGTTGCAGCAGATGATTTACCACCGGAATTCCCCCGGATGGCAGTGGATACCCTCTTTTTTGTCAAACAGGTCTAACACTTCACTCCATCTCCTCTAAATACCTCAGAATTTCCTTTCTTCTGGCGCGGCTAATTGGAATAGTAGTCTCATCGATAAACACATGTTGATGCTGCCAACCCGTGACCGCTTTTAGGTTGATTACAAAACTGCGATGAACCTGGAGGAAAGGAGGAAGGGGTAAATCTTCCAACATCTCTGTTAAGGACTTGCGTTGAATCAGAACACCTTGATGTTTCGTGTGCACTTCAACGTATACATGATCTGCTTCTAGGTACAAAATGTCTTCTACTGGTACGAGGTAGATGTTCGACCCGTCATAGATGCTGAGTTTGGTTTCATGAAGGCTTTGGGTCTCTTGCTTGTGTAGGGCAATTTCTATATTGGCATAAAGGGCAGAGGCCTGAATGGGTTTGGTCAAAAAAGACGCAGGAAAAGTTTGTTTGGCCAGGTCAATGTGCTTTTTGTCGGTTTGTGAGGTCAGGTAAATAAAAGGTACAGTTTGCCCTTGCTGTTGAAGGAAGAGCGCCAGGTCAATCCCTGTTTTGGGACCGCTTAAACGGATATCTATCAGCACCAGATCGGGCTGTTCCGTGGCATACAATTGTACCGCTTCCTCATAAGAAATGGCTATGCCACTCACCTGATACCCCTGCTGCTCCAAGTACCTTTGAATGGTATCCGCAATTAAGATTTCGTCTTCAACGATTAGAATTTTCCACTTTTTCAAGTTAGGATGTTTAATGACTTGAATTCCAGGAAACTCAAACTGCTTCTAAGTTAGCTGCATTTTTTTCCTGAAAAAAAATAGTATAGCTAGCCCCGCCTTCATTTTGCGATTCCACTTGCCCTTTTAATTGGCGAGCCATACTCCTGATCAAGTAGGCACCCAAACCACCTTCCCTACCCTGCAAATGACCGCTTGGAAAACCGGGGCCATTGTCTCTGTAATACAAATAGAATCCATTTTGTTCGGGCTTCAACTGAATATCGATAAGCGCTGGGCGGTCCTTTTGAAGGCCATATTTAAAACTATTGGTAATCAATTCATTCAACATAATTCCCAGTGGAATCAAGGTATCTAGATTAAAGAGCTGTTCCGGGATTTTCAGTTTGAAGGTTGAGTCTTCCCTGGCCATGGCTTGCTGGAGATGCGAACAGAGTTTTTTGGTGTAATTCAAAAAGTCTACCAGTTGTCCTTCTTGCCCCTGGTATAAGGTATCATGCACAGCAGCAATCGCGTAGATTCTGGAAGACATGGCCTCCAAACCATTGCGGGTGTTTTCGTCTTTAATGTCTTCCTTTTGCAGCTCCAACAAACTGATGATTACCTGGAGGTTATTTTTCACCCGATGGTGAATTTCGCCTTGCAGCATGATCTGTTGTTCTAGGGAGTGGGACAGTTTATCGTTGGTTTCAAGAATGGTTTTGGACTGTTGCCTGGTGATCCGATTGGCTTTTTGCAGGCGCAAATAATAATAAACCAAAATGCTGGAAAAAAACAGGATAATGCAGACTATAATCAAGGCGCCCCGAAAGCGCTGCCGCTCCAAAACGAGGCGCTGAGCTTGTGTTTTGAGTTGCTGCGTGCGCTGTTCGTCCTTGTATTTTTCGTCAACCTCTACTGCTCGGTCGTGATCCCGGATTTCCATAAAACTGACCTTTTGTGCCCAGCCTCGAATAGAATAAAAAAATGCAGAATCAAGATTGCCAAGGCTTTTGTAAATCCCTCCTTTATTCAAGTAGGCTTCGTGTAAAGTAGCGTTTCTTTCCTCCCCCACTGCTATCGACTGGTAGGCAGTTACAATAGAAGAGTCGACATACAAGCTGGCGTTTTGGTAATCCACAAATTTTACATACAAACCCACAATGCGCAAATATTCCTCACTTAAGCGCTTATAATTGTGAATTTTACGGAAGATACCAGCTGATTGCTTATGGTGCTTGATGGCCGCCTGGGCTTGCTTCTCTTCTTCAAAAAGCCCCATCAGGGTGTGACCTTCTGCGAGCAGGACGGGAAGTTTGAACCTTTCTGCCGTTTTGATGGCTTCCAATGCGTAGTACCTCACACTGTCGGGATAGCCAAAGTTGTAATGCCAGGATGCGCTAACTATTGCCAATGCAGGATAAGTGGCATTTAAACCATGTTGAACAATCGCCATCCGGGCATCGTCGAGGTTTGTTCTTGCTTGACTTGGTCTTTGCAGTTTTTGGTGCAATTGGGCCAAGCCAAGGCAGGCATCGGCATATACCCGCCAATTGCCTTTCAGGCGGCTTTTTTCTTTTACGGAATTGAGTATCCGCATGGCCTGCACATTCCGGTTGTCATTGGCATGCGCAATTCCCAGGTTCAGGTTTACCTCCAAAAAGAAAGCAGTATGGGTTAATTTTTGCCCCTCCAGCTCTTGGATAAGCGGCGAGAGATGATAAATGGCACTGTCATTTCGTGATAGGTCAAGGAGTTGCTTTGCCTTGCGTAAAGTTTGTTGCATTTGAGCGGGAATGGCCTGGCCTCGTGATTGAGCCACTGAGGCCAACCTTATTCCCAAGAGTAAAGCAATACTCGTGAAAGTAAAAGTAAGCAGCCTTCCCATGTATCCAATTTGTTTTTAAAAACGTGGCCTGAAAGGTAAAAAATTACTTTGTAGTTTTATCTCCTGAGGCCAGACAAAGCGGCCTGAACATCCCTTAGTTTCGATCAATTGTGCCACTATGAAATTGCCGAAAATCATTGTAATCCTCCTCCGTCTTGCCTTTTTCACCTGGATGTTAGTCAGCAATCTTCTTTTAATAAGTTGTACAACAGACTCCCCACAACAAGCTGGAAATACATCCAAAACTAGGGCATCACCACTGGACTTTTGCACCGACTTGGCTGGAAACCAATACAAAACCATCAAAATTGGCTCCCAAACCTGGATGGCAGAAGACTTGCGGAACAACAAAATTGAATGTGAAAATGAGTTGAAAGTCCTATTTTCAGATGGCCTGGAACGAGGCCCGGGAGTTGCCTTTTATGATAGCCTTTCTCCGCATTATGCTTTTTACAACAATAAAAATTTGGGCAATAACGGGATCATTTACAATTATCCAACCGTTCAAAATTGCACCATTTGCCCGGAAGGATTCCGAATTCCTACCAAAGCGGATTGGGAATTGTTGATCAAACAACTCGGTGGATGGAGCATGGCGGGGAAGAGACTACTCGCCGGTGGTGATAGTGGCTTTAATGCAACACTGAATGGCCGGATCGACAGTTATGGCTCGGGTTTACAAAGTGCCATTGGTTTTTGGTGGAGCATTGACTTGGCTGCACACTTACCCAAAAAGGAGGCCTTTGCCTTTGAAGTGAATAACCTGGGAATTGTCAAAATCAAAGGGCAGGATATCCGGGTTGGCAACCATGTGCGTTGCATCAAAATGAAATAAAAAATACCACTCAGAACATACTGGCTACCGTTCAGAACATCGCCCTGCTCAAAGCAAATGCAGGTGGGGGAAGGGGCTATTTTCGTGCTTGGAGAAGCCGAAAATCCATCAAAGAGTAGGCGTTTAAAATCGTAGTTATGAAAAAATTACTCCTGTCCTTGAGTT
>JAAFHQ010000630.1 GCA_013298445.1 Chitinophagales bacterium
AGAGGGCCTGTTTTGGGTTTCCAGGCATTCTTCGCGGTTTCCTGCGGGGTTTCTTTAAAGATGATTTCTTCCTGGTAGGTATTCCATTCGCCACAGGCAGGACATTTTCCGACCCACTTGGGGGCTGTGGCCCCACATTCTGAACAGGCGAATATTTTTTTTACTTTAGCCACGTTGTTGGTTTGTGATCAAAGTTAAAACATAATATTGAGAAAAGGGTTAAAAAAATGACTCAAAAAAAATGCTTCGGACTCCATATATTTTTCTAAAGGTTTTAGCGTTTTTGTAAAACACAAGTAGTAAACATTTTTTACTTTACTTTTTTTAAGTTAAAGTGCTGTTAAAAGCTGGAAAATAAGCGAATAGCTGCGTTTTTTTGCAATATTGGGTTTCGATTTCAATTCTCTTGAAAAAGAGCATTCATATGTAGATTGTTTTCATTTGGTTTTTTGGGGTTATTCAGGGCGTCCATGAAGACGCCCTGCTTTGTTTAGGGGCGATAACAAAAAAATTGTTTCTTTTGCCTCACTACTTAGCATCTCTTAGTTCAAATCTTACGGACTTGAAAATGAAAAAGCGACGACTTCTCTGGCTTTTGCTCCCAATGGGTTTATTGATTGGACTCATCTACTATTCGGGGTTGCCCAGCCAACAACCTTTATTGTACCAGAAACCGGTGCAGCTTTCCAGCCTGGATCAACAAATCAATCAAAGCTATCGCATTGAAACGATTACACTTCCTAACGACTATGAAGGAAAGGTAGTGGCTACCCTTTTGTCCAAACCCGCTCCACATCCCAGCGATAGTGCAGTCATTTATCTCCATGGTTGGGCGGATTATTTTTTCCACGATCATGTGGCGAAATGGTTCAATGAGCGTGGCTTTGACTTTTATGCTCTGGAGTTGCGCAAATATGGCCGCTCTTTGCTCCCCCATCAAAAACCCAATTATTGCCGGGATTTGCAAGAATATTTTCCTGAACTGGATAGCGCCATTCAACGCATTACCCAACGAGATGGCCATCAACATTTGCTCCTCTTTGGGCATTCTACGGGGGGACTTACGGGGGCACTGTACGCAGCCCAGGGCAGTCAGCGCAAAGCCATTGACCAAATCGTGCTGAACAGCCCTTTTTTAGGCTTTAAGGCCGATGCCTTGAGCATGAATTTGTTGCGTTTTTATGGCTTCCTGGGACGGTTTAATTACAATGCCGTTCTACCCCGTGAAGGTAGTCCCTTGTATACCCAAACCATCCATAGCAGTGAAAAAGGCGAGTGGGATTTTAATTTCGCGTGGCGACCACGTACTGGCTTCCCCTTTTATCAATCCTGGACAAACGCCATTATCAATGGCCACCGTAAAGTTGATCAGGGTTTGAATATCGAATGCCCAGTGCTCATGCTTACTTCCGAACAAAGTTATTCGGGTGGCGAGCTTGGGCCCAAAGCGATGCGCTCAGATGTTGTACTCGATGCCCCCACTATCCGAACCAAGGCCACGAAGCTGGGTAAAAATGTAAGCAGCAAATCCATTCCAGGAGGGCTTCACGATATCTTTTTATCTCCATTGCCAGTTCGGGAAAAAGCTTTCTCAGCCATTGAGCAATGGATGAAGAAGTGAAACAAATGACGAATAATTCGAATGACGAATGACGAATAAAGGGTGCTACCGGTAAAATTCGTCATTCGTCATTCGAATTATTCGTCATTCTATTTCTTGTCTTGCTTTGCAAACACCTTCTTCAACAGATCGCTGCTCCGGGAATCCACATTTTCCCGAATCTCCAATTCCTTTTTGGCTACCAATTGGAACATGCCCAACAGCGCTTTTTCGGTGACGTATTTGTCCAATTCAGGATTCATCTTTTTCACCAGTGGGATTTTGTTGTAGGCGGTAACTGCACTTGCCCAATATTCCCGGGCTTTAAATTTATCCAGTGAAGTTTGGATCACTGGCAAAAAGGCCTCGGTCAGTGGGGTAGTGGTGGTGGTTTGCAGGTACTGGGTAGCTGCATTTTTTTCACCCATCAGGATGTTCATGGCATCCTTAAAGGTCATTTGTTTGATGGCATTGACAAAGATAGGCTTGGCCTGAACTGCCGCATCTTCTGCCGCGCGGTTCATTTTTTCCAATAAATCTTCCTCAAACTTGGCAAATCCAGGGATGATTTTCAATTTGGCCGCCATGGTTTTGGCTTCCTCCGGCATCAGGATTTTGTAAGGGCTGGTATAGTAGCCATCTTTGGCAGAAAGGAAACTTACTGCCTGATCGATGCCTACATTTAAGGCTTCTTTGAGCCCTGCTCCGGCTTCGTCAGTACTCAGGTCGCCACTTTTGCCGAGAACGGCATTTTTAGCTTTGTTGACCAAACCGCCCAATTGGGCCTCTACTGAATTGTGCAAAACACCCCAGGCTAGGAGGGGCAACAGTACTAGGTAACGTCCGCGCATGGTAATTTTTTTTTGTTACAAGAACGCTATTTTGACGCAAGCGGTACAGGAAAGTAGCAAGCTATAAAGGGGTTTAACGTTTCTTTAATCCCTGTTTTGTCAAAAACTTGTCCAAAAACTCGCTTTTTTAACGATTGTTCAATAAATTGAGCCAGTAAATTCAACTCATGCCTACCATCAAAACCAGTAAGGAGGAAATACTACAAAA
Organism: Chitinophagales bacterium; assembly: GCA_013298445.1. Taxonomy (GTDB): domain Bacteria; phylum Bacteroidota; class Bacteroidia; order Chitinophagales; family Saprospiraceae; genus Haliscomenobacter. The sequence continues at coordinate 2,660 of JAAFHQ010000630.1, forward strand.
ATCATTGCTCCTGATTTGGGAGAAAGGCTACCACTATACCAGCATTGGAGACCTGGCCGCTACTTTGGGCATGGCCAAATCGCACTTTTATTACTATTTCAAAGATAAGGAGGACCTGATGAAGGAAATCCTGAGCTACATGCTGGAGCAATTTACCCAAATGCTCAAGCGGATTGTTGAAAACCCTGAACTGGATACGGCTGGTAAACTGCAAAAACTGGCCAGCAAAATGGCCCGCTTTTATGACTTTAATGGTTACTCCAATGGGTGTTTGATGGCCAATACTGCGCTGGAATGCTACACTCAGAAGGCCAAAATGCCATCGGAAAAAGAGGGCTTAATGGCCAATGCTGAACTTGAATCCGTGGGAAAAGAGTATTCCTTTTTACCCATTGTGCGCCAATTTTTCAGCACTTTCATCGAGTATTTAACCCGGATTTATGGCGAAAGATACCCAACTGAGGAAGCTTCAAAAATGGCTATTCAGGCTGTGCAGGAATTCGAAGGTGCGCTGCTGCTTACCCGCTTGTTTAGGGAAGAAAACTATCTGAAACAAGCTTTGGAACGAATCGCCAATCGGTGATTTTTTTTGCCCTATAATTTTAACGAACGATCAATAAAATAAAATAGCTAAAACCATGTCCGCAAACATCCCGACCCGAAGCCCTCTGGCACAAACCGAAAAACTCAGCATCACCTGCACAGATGGGGTTCTCCTTTCTGCCGTGCTTTGCGCTCCCGCTCAAGCACACGCAGCCATCATGCTCAGTGGAGGCACTGGATTCAAAAAAGAATTTTACTTGCCTCTGGCCAATTACCTGGCTGAACAGGGCCTGGCCACCATCGTATACGACTACCGGGGAACTGGCGAATCAAAACCAGTCGATATGCGCCAATGCAGCTTTTCTTTTTTGGATTATGGCCAAAAGGATATGCCTGCTGTATTGGATTTCCTGGATGCCCGCTACCCGGATCTACCCAAATTGATTTTGGGCCATAGTGCTGGTGGGCAACAAGTTGGTTTTATGCCCAATGTGCAGAAGGTAAAAGGTTTGGTAGCTATTGCAACTTCGGTGGGCTATCTACCCTACATGCCCTGGGGATATCGGCTCAAGAGTTATTATTTCTTTTATTTGTTTAGCCCCTTGAGTATTTTGTTGAAGGGCTATGTCGCTGCCAAGAGGTTTAAAATCATGGAGGATTTACCGCGTAGGGTTGTCACGCAATGGCGGGCCTGGTGCAACAAGCCCAGCTATTTTTTTGACCCCAAATTTTATGGAAAAAGTGTTCCCATCGGCGCATTTGAGCAAATGCCCTTCCCCATCCACGTTTTTTGGGCCACGGACGACCCCATCAGCAACGCCCGCTCGGTGCCTGTTTTTTGGAATCATGTAAAAAGTGTGGATGGCCTGAGTTTTCAGGAGTTGCGGCCAGAAGATTGGAATACGCCCAAAATTGACCACTATGGGGTATTTCGGGCTCAGTTTAAGGACTCCTTGTGGAAGGAAGTATTGGGTGCACTGCAGCGGATGCTGTAAAAGATATGCTGAAAACCTGCATTTAGTAGCAGGTTATATGGCTGGCGCAAATTGTTGCGCCAGCCTTTTATTTTATGACCATTATAGAT
>JAAFHQ010000063.1 GCA_013298445.1 Chitinophagales bacterium
CCCGACGATTTTTTTAAACCTGGCGAAGCGCTCAAATCCGCTTTTGCCCGCCTGATCAATACCCCGGAAAAAGACCGCATCGCCGTGATTCCCTCCGTATCTTATGGATTGGGAACGGTAGCCCGCAACCTGAACCTAAAACCTGGCCAGAACGTCATCGTAGCTGAAGAGCAATTTCCCAGTAATTATTACGCCTGGAAACGGGTGGTGGAGGAAAGCGGTGCTGAATTAAAAGTGGTTAAAGCTCCGACAGGAACCCCTCGCGGCACTCTTTGGACTGAAGCCATTTTACAAACCATCGACGCCAATACCGCTATGGTCGCCCTGGGCAATGTACACTGGGCGGATGGCACACTGTACGACCTGAAACGCATTCGGGTGCGGACTGAAGAGGTCGGAGCCATGCTGGTGATTGATGGAACCCAATCTGTTGGCGCGCTACCCCTTGATATAAGCGAATTGCGCCTGGATGCCCTCGTGTGTGGAGGTTACAAATGGTTAATGGGGCCTTATTCTCTGGGTGTAGCCTATTACGGACCCCGTTTTGACAACGGCATCCCCCTTGAAGAAAACTGGATCAATCGTCTGAACAGCGAAGATTTTAACAGCTTGATCAATTACCGCGACGAATACAAGCCCCAGGCTGGCCGTTACATGATGGGCGAGCAAAGTAACTTTGTACTTGCTCCTATGTTGACCGCTGCAATCGAACAACTCTTGGAATGGGGCGTGGCCAATGTGCAGGAATATTGCCAACGCATTGCCGCCAATGCCATCGAAGACTTGCGGGAAATGGGTTGCCAAATCGACCCAAACACCCATCTGGCGCATCACCTGATTGGGGTGCGATTGCCGGAGGGCATGGATATGCCAAGTTTGCAGGCGGAATTCAAAAAACGCCGGGTGTATGTGTCGACCAGAGGGAATGCGATTCGGGTTGCGCCCAATGTGTACAACACGCCGGATGATTTTGAGGTGTTATTGGATTGTTTTCGGGAGGTAAGGGGGTAGTGGGTTCGGCTGACACAGTATTTTTTTGACAAAAAACGCAAACCTTACATTTTTCCCACATTTTTCAAAAAACAAACTCTTCTCAGCAAATCACCCAAAAAAATCCCTATCATTGCGGGACAGAGTAACAACTATGACCGAAACCGCGACAACACTGCAAAACGACATTTTCCTCCGCGTAGCCAAAGGTGAAAGCACCGATCGTCCTCCCATATGGCTCATGCGGCAAGCTGGGCGAGTATTGCCCCAATACCGTGCTTTACGCTCCCAATTTGCGGGATTCCGAGAGTTCTTGTTTCATCCAGCTGCCGCCGCAGAGGCGACGATCCAACCCATTGATGAGCTGGGCGTAGATGCAGCGATCATCTTTTCTGATATTTTGGTGGTGCCCGAAGCCATGGGCCTGCCTTACGATATGGTGGAAAAACGGGGTCCATTGTTCCCCAAAACCATCCAAACCGCACAGGACATCGCCGACCTGATCAGCGGAGAAGCCGCCGCCGACAATATGGAGTACGTCTACGAAGCCCTGCGCATTACCAAGCGGGAGCTGAACGGACGCGTGCCACTCATTGGTTTTGCCGGAGCACCCTGGACCATTTTCGCCTACATGGTAGAAGGGCAGGGGAGCAAAACTTTTGCCAAAGCCAAGCAATTTTTGTACCGCGAGCCAGCCTTGTCCCATCAGTTGCTGGAGCGCATCACCGACACTACGATTGCCTACCTCAAGCGCAAAATTGCCAATGGTGCCGACTTGATCCAATTGTTTGATTCCTGGGCCGGTATTCTGAGCCCGGCGCAATACCGCGAATTTGCCACACGTTACATCAGCAAAATTTGTGACGCAATCACAGAAGTACCAGTGACAGTGTTTTCTAAAGGGGCCTGGTTTGCCCTCGATGAGATTGCTGCACTCAACTGCCAGGTGATTGGCCTCGACTGGAACATCACGCCACAGGAGGCACGGGCCAGGGTAGGGGAGCGCCCGGTATTGCAAGGTAATTTGGATCCTTGTTTTCTTTACGCCGATCACGACACCATTCGGGCTGGTGCCTTACAAATGGTGCAAGAGTTCGGCCCCAAACACATCGTCAACCTGGGCCACGGATTGTATCCTGACCTCGATTTGGAATCGGTCCGGGTATTTGTAGATACCATTAAGGCTTATCGATATTGAGTTGAAACTACGGTCGCTGAGCGTAGCCGAAGCGCCGGGGTTTCAACTGCCACACCCACACCCATTTTTTGGTTCCCGCCAATGTCCCCTTTTTGCGTTAATACGCTGTTTAGTTGTGAATAACGTGTTAAAAAATGTTCCATCATGAGACAAACACCTTTTCTCTTGTTGGGGGCTGGACTACTTGTTCAGTTTTGTCAAAACCCAAAACAAGTCCCGGTAATCGAGGCAAAACCGATTGAACCCGCTGTGGTAAAATTCGCTTGCAGGGGAACAAGCCCGGTATTGTGGTTAGTCGATATTTATCCTGATAGCATTGTGTATGAACGAGGTGGTGGAAAAAAACTCGTTTACCTCAAACGGATGGAAGAAAAAAAAGGGGACACCACCGTTTTTAATACCAGGATGAACCTTTATGAAAAAGAAAGTAAAATGACCATCAAAATCATTCCAGATTCTTGTAGTGTCAGCCACGATGCCCAAAAATTTCCGTATACGGTAATCGTAGAGCGGGATGGAGATGTGCTGAATGGTTGCGCCCTTGGGGCCGATCCAAAGTAATTTTGTAGGTTTTGATTGATTTAGCGACAGACTTTCCTGAGTTTACGCGGTAGCCACCTATTTAAAAAGCACTATCTTGGATGCTGCATGTATCGAGTTATTGCTGCTTTGTGGTTTGTATTTTTTGCAATCGAGCCTTTGATTGCCCAGCAACCCTTTTTTAAAAACTACCAAATCAAGGACGGGCTGTTGTCCAATTACATTTATTCCGTATTTCAGGACAGCAAGGGCTACATCTGGGTCAGTTCCGACGTTGGTATTAGCCGCTTTGACGGGCAAAGTTTCACCAATTACAATACGGCCCATGGCATGCCCGACAACGAGGTGTTCTCGATGTACGAGGCCCGCGATGGCCGCCTCTGGTTTGCAACATTGAGGGGCAAGCCTTGCTTTTACTTCCGCGACAGTATTTTTAGTGAAAACAATCTCCCTTTCCTCAAACGTTGCGACGTACAGGGCATGATCATCAACATCATCGAACTGGAGGACGGGCGCATCGCCTACTGTTCTACCCATAAGGTCTTGATCATTGATCTGGTGCACCAAAAAGTAGAAGAACGTTCTTGTGGCGAAGGGATTATTTTGGCCTGGAAAAATCGTTTTGGTCAATTGATGGGCGCAGGACGAGATTTTGGCCTCATCACTAAGCATGGAATCCAACCTGAGATGGTTCCCCCGGCCATCCTTCAACCTGCCCGGGCGATTCCGGCCGGCGACTCAGTATTGATCTCCACCAGTCATAAGTTATACAACTGTTATCCCAGGAGCGGCCAATTTCAGTATCGGGAACTGCCTACTCCTTTGGAGAAAAACAATGAATTCATCTTTTTGCGGCGAAGTGGAGCGAAGCTCTGGTGTGGCACTCGCAACGGAGCGTATTTGTTGGATTATCCTTCCATGCGGGTTAAGCGCTATTTTCTCGCAGGTCGATCCGTTTCTTCTGTATTGGAGGACCGGGAGGGCGGTTTGTGGTTTTCCACTTTTGAAGATGGACTATTTTATGTGCCAGCCCCCAATATTCAGCATTTTACCACTCAGGATGGGCTGATTTTTAACCGCATTACCTGTTTGAGTCAGGATGCTGAGCATCGCCTTTGGATCGGATCAGAAAGTAGTGCATATTCGATTTATGATGGAAAAAAAATCCAATCGCGGCAAATTTTTCCTGAAAATGTCAAAAACAAAAACATCCGCAATATCCGCCACTTTACCAATGGGACTACGCTTGTAATCGGTAAGGCTGCTACTTTGTATCTAAATAAAGGCGTTGAAAAATACCTCTGTCATCGTTCCCTGGATGTCAACATTGATCAGCATGGAGAATATTGGGTTGGAGGTACTGGTCTGTTTTATTTGAATCTAAAAACACTTCCGGAGGTATTGGTGTCCCATCAGCAATTGCAAAGATTCGGGCTTGAAAGTTTGTACAGCCGGGTGAAAATCAATCGACTACCCGGCATTCGAGTAGAGCGACTTGTTTTTGATGAAAACAACCGCAAGTGGCTGGCTACCCCCAATGGATTGTTCAGTTTTAAGGGCGTGGAAGCCGAAAAACTGATTCTACCTTATGGCATCAAAGACCTGGATTTTGATGCAAAAAATCAAACGCTCTGGGTATTGACAGAGTCAAAGGGTTTGTTTGCGATTCGGCATGGCCGGCTGATTGATAGCATTGCCATTGCCAACAAACGTGGTGGAGTCATTTGTTGGGATTTATGTCGGGATCAGCACAATGAAATCTGGATTGGTACCGCGGGAGGTTTGTTTCGGGTGATGGGCAAACCAGGTAAACTTAAATTGATCGATTATTGGGGCGTATTGGGCTTGGGTTCAGAAAAAATCAACGCCATTGAAGTCAGCGAAGATCACATATATATAGGCAAAGATGATGGTTTGTTACAAGTGCCTCGTGCGGTTTTGGCCTCAGCGTCGCCACCGCCTGTGGTCCTGCTCAAATCTTTGCGGATCAACAATGTAGCACAACCCATTTCTTCAAAAAAAGCCATTCCACTCCATTATTCCCAGGGGCCTTTAAGCATTGAATACGAAGGACTTTCTTATCGGGAGTCACAGAATATCCGTTACCGTTATCGCTTGTTGGGACTTGATGAAAAGTGGTACGAAACAGCCGTCGAAGCGGTGGAATACGTCAACCTTCAACCGGGATACTATACCTTTGAGGTCATTGCGCTGAACGGGTCGGGTATTGCCAGTGTGCACAGTACCCAGCTACGTTTGCGGATCAAACCGCCTTTTTGGCGGGAAAACTGGTTTTATGTCTTGCTTACCGCTTTGATTATTTTGTCCATCGTTTGGTATGTGAGAGCCCGGGAACAAAAGCTGCGGCGCAAATACGAAATTGAAAATCTGTTGATGAAAAGCAGCCGCGAAAACTCTGAATTGCAAAAACGCATCTCGGACTTGCGGATGTTGGCCTTGCGTCTGCAAATGAATCCCCACTTCATTTTTAATGCGCTCAATACCATCAAAGGCTATTATGGTCAGGATAAAGTGGTTGAAGCCAATGCTTTTATTGGCAAATTTGCAAGGCTCTTGCGCTTGAACCTGGACTATTCGGATAGCTTGATTCCCTTGGAACAGGAAATGGATTTGCTTCGCATTTATGTGCAACTTTCCCAAATTCGTTACCCTGATAAAATCGAGCTCGATATGCAGCTTGCTCCCGAGCTGAACCCCGCTGAAATCCTGATCCCATCCATGCTGATCCAACCCTTTGTGGAAAATGCGGTCATTCATGGAGTGGTACCTAAGAAGGGCAAGGGCATTATCCAGGTGGTATTTTCGGTTCAAAACCAAAGCCTGTTGGTGCAAGTAAAAGACGATGGAGTTGGTCGGGCAGCTTCCGGGCAGCACAAACTCCGGGACATGCACAAACCCCTGGCCACTCAAATTACCACCGATCGGTTAAAATTGTTGGGGCAAACCGAAAAAATACCGATTCAGATCATCGACCTGCTGGATGAACAGGGCCAACCACTGGGCACCGAAGTGGTATTATTGATTCCTTTTCAAAACAAAAAAATATTATGATCCGAGCCATTATCATCGACGATGAACCCGCAGCACGAGCCTCTCTGGAGTTGGAGATCCGCCTGCATTGCCCGGAAATTATGGTAGTGGCCGAAGCCGACTCGGTTCTGGAAGGGACTCGAATCATTCAAGCCACATCCCATTTTGATTTGTTGTTTTTGGACATCCAAATGGCCGATGGTACCGGGTTTGATGTATTGCAAAATGTGGATACCGATCGCTTCAAGACCATTTTTACCACCGCCTACAGTGAATACGCCTTGCGGGCCATCAAATTTACCCCCCTGGATTATTTGCTCAAACCCATCGATGCTGACGAACTCAAAGCTGCCGTTCACAAGGCCCTGCGCCAACAACAGTCGGATGTTCAGGAGCAGATTCGTCGCTACCTCAGTCATTTGGCAGCCCCTCAATTGAGCCCACGGGTGTCTTTGGCTACGGCGGAAGGGATTCATCTGTATTTTGTCAAAAACATTGTGCGCTGTGCTTCAGATGGGAATTACACCACCGTTTTTTTTGAAGACAAAAGTAAATTACTGGTAGCCAAAACCTTGAAAGAATTGGAATTGTTGCTGTCTCCTTACCAGTTTGAACGCGTTCACAAGTCCCACCTGATCAATCTGGATCACCTGCGGCGCTATTACAACCGTTTTTCCGGAGAAGTGGAAATGAGCGACGGGGCATTGCTGCCCGTAGCGCAACGCAAAAAGACCCAATTGCTGGAATTACTCAATCATTTGAATTCAGCACAATTGGGTGAATAAAACATCCCTTTCGAACACTCAATCAAAGCCATCGTTGATCCTTTTTAGGACCAGTAAATGAATTGTGCATACTATCATTGTGTATCGAAAGGCTTGATCACCTAGCAATTATGGTTAGCAAGCCTAATGTTCTCAAAAACCGATTGTATGCGCCAAAGACCTCCATATCTTTTGATTTGGGTAATTTTGATTTATGTGAATGTACCGGGCATAGGCCAAAGAAACCCAATCAATGCGGCTAAGGATTTAGTCAAGAATGTTCCTGAAAAAAGAGACCCCGCGCCCAGTAATCCCAACACCAGTAGACCTGCTCCTGCACCCTCCACCAGCAGCAGCAGACCTGCCGCCACTTCAACGAGCACCAATACGGCTACGGCTCTGGATGCCACTGCTGAAAGTAGTCCGGCAAAAAGTTTCATAGCCAACTTTTGGAAAGCCATCGACAAACTCAAAGCAGCGTCGGCTGGGCAGCAATACAATTTGTACTACAGCAATATATCCAGTGCAGAAACCAATTTGCGCAACATCAAAATGCGCGATCCAAACTATGATACCAAAACACTTGAGGCTGAACTGGAAAAATACAAAGCGGAGCAGCAAAGTGCCAACACCCAGAAAGAAACAACCCGGGATATAGCGGCGAACACCATTCGTTTTATGTCTGATTTGTTTGAAAGTGACCAAACTTCTTATTCCACAAACCTTAATCTTGAAGAGGGGAAACTTGCGCATCAAGCTAAACTTCAAGCATTTACAGACAAAGTAAACCAGTTTTTGGCCTCCAATCCAGATCAGTCTGTGATCAAAAGTAAGGAAGCAATCGCCACCCAGAAAGCCAATTTTGTCGCAGGCACTGTGGCCGAATATGAAAAAAGCATCAATGAAAACACCTCCAAAGCAGGTTTGACTACCCATCGTGAATTGCTTGGGATGGACGTTTATTGGAGTGCCATCGTTAAGGTTTTTCCAAATTTACCTGCTCCTGCCACTGCCTCCCAAGCGGTCAAAGCAGCCTTAGCGCGGCTGGGTACAGATGCTCAAATGTTGGCCAAGTTCAATAAAAACGAGGTCGAAAAAATGAAAAACACCAAAATGCCTGCAGCAGTAACGGTGAATCCAGCCTTGGAAGCAGAGTTCAAAAAGGTAATCGCAGAAATGGGCTGGAAGGAAAGTGTAGTTAAAATCAACTTGCTTACCCGGGATTGGTCAACGCTCTACCACAGCATTACCGGGAACATCATTGCCCGGACCCAGGAGGCAGCTGTAGTTGCCAAAAAGAATGACGGGAATTGTATCCTGTACAGCATCACCATTGTGCAGGAATACACGGGAGCGGGGAAGTATAGTTCCTCAAAACACTATGCGGACGGGGTTCTTGCAGATAAATTTCTCTGCGAAAACGCCAAATAATTTAGGGACGGGATTTCTCATATACTTGACTGAAAGGTCGGTCAGTAAGTTTTTATTTCCTTCAAAGTCGAAGGAGCACTTCCTATTTCATTTTTTTAACCCAAAGGATCAAAGTAGTACATGTATAATCTCTGAACATTTTGATTGAGGGGGCAGGTTACTGCTCCTTTTTTTATGCACCAAAAAACATCAAAATCCCAAAAACTATGAGAATCATGATCACTTTGCTGAGCCTCTTTTTGATGGCTCAGCAACAAAGTTTTGCATTGACTTGCACCTGGATTGGTGGAACCAACAATGATTGGAATACCGCGGCCAACTGGGATACCGGTACAGTGCCTACTAGTGCCGATGATGTAGTCATCAACCTCCTGGTAAGTAGTGTCAATATTGCCAATGGCGCTTCTGGAGCGTGCAAAAACCTCACAAAGGGCGGCTTTCTTTCTAACCTCTCGGTTTCTCCGGGTGGTATCCTTAAAATTGTGGGCAACATAAACTACAATGGTGGAACTTTTTCAGGCGATGTCAGCATGGCCGGTTCCACCTTACAACTCATTCTAGGGCTCTCTCCGCTGACTTTAAACAACTTTAACATCACCAATCCGCAAGGGGTGCTGATGAGTGGCAACGACATGAAAATTTCGGGAACATTGAGCCTGAATGGCCCCATTTACACCAACGGACGCTTATTGGAAGTTGCGGCAATCAGTGGAGGTAGCTCTACTGCTTTTGTAGTTACCGGGGATAACCTCGGGAACGCTTCCAGTTCAGGTGGCTTGGCTATCACTCTGAATCCTGGCGGAGCGGCTTCTTTTCCGGTAGGCCCAACTTTAAGTAATTTTGCAGCCGTCAAAATTGTCAACACCGCCGGGCCCGCCGAAAAATTTACCGTTGCGGTGGTCAACTCGGGCATTTCCCAGGATGCGGTGAAATGCACCTGGAACGTCGGAGAAAGCACCCCGGGAGGAAATACCGCCACTCTTGCACTGCAATGGGATCAAGGGATTGAGGGGGGAACCTTCAATCGCGCCGCCTGTAGCATTTACAAGGTGAGCGGGAGCTCGATCGTATATACTGGTTATAGTCCTCAGGTAAGCGCAGCTTCCAGTGTAGGCGCAGGTGCCTGGGCCAAAACATTGAGTGGAGTTACTTCATTTTCGGAGTGGGCGGTCAACAACAACACAGGCGTTTTACCCATAACCTTGTTGTACTTTGCTGTGGAGCGGACCGAAGCACAAAAAGCCCTTATTACCTGGGCGATCGATGCGTATTCCAATCCCGCTTATTTTGAGGTGGAAAAAAGCCGGGATGGTTTAAGTTTTGCTCCTTTACGCAAAGTTTTTGCTCAGGATGAAACTGCTTACCAAGTTGAAATGCCTCTTGACCAATGGTTTTCCTATTATCGATTGAAAATGGTGGATACCGAAGGGAAAATTACCTACAGCAAAGTTCAGGCCATAGATGGAGTTGGGATTGAAGAAATTCAGGTTTTTCCAAACCCATGTAGTTCATGTAATCAATTGAACATTGTTACTCCTGAAACTGGCACCTATCACCTCAATTGGCATGATCAAAGCGGGCGAAGCCGCTTTTCCAAACAAATGTGGTTGGAAAAAGGAGTGAATCCCCTTTCCCTACCAAAAGATCCTGTTTTATCAGGTATTTACTTTTTGTCCACTACAGATTCCCATGGCCAACGCAATGTGCTCAAATTGGTGATCGAATAAATATTTTCCTTGCCCATCTGGGTGATTCTACTATTTTTGTAGGCTCATCAACAGACACCATGGAAGTAAAAAAGAATACCTTTAAAAGTACCGCTGCTGCCAACAGCAACAAACCCCAATTGGGCTTATGGAATGGCCTGGTCGACAGTTCAGTAGTTGAAATATTGGCCAGCGCAGGTTATGACTGGGTGCTGGTCGACGGCGAACATGCACCCTTCGACTTGCAAAGCATCCTGATTCAATTGCAAGCCTCTTCACGCTACGACGTGCCGATTTTTGTGCGGGTTCCTAAAAGTGACCCCATCATCATCAAACAAATCCTCGACCTGGGGGTGCAAAATATTCTGGTGCCGATGGTCGATTCGGCAGAAGAAGCCGAACTCATGGTACAAGCTACCCAGTACCCACCCAGAGGAATTCGAGGAATCGGCACCGCTATGGCTAGGGCAGCACATTGGGCTCAAAATGAGGATTACCTGTTTACGGCAGGACCCGAAATTTGCATGGTTGTACAAGTGGAAAATGTGCCCGGGATTCAAAACCTGGACGCGATCCTGGCCATAGAAGACCTGGATGGGGTGTTTATTGGTCCCGCTGATTTGGCGGCTTCCATGGGGCATTTGGGCAATTCTAACCATCCAGAGGTGAAAAGCGCTGTCCTTGATGCCCTGCGACGCATCCGCAAAGCCGGAAAAATAGCGGGTGTAATGGCGCTGGACAAACCCACCGCTGATGAGTACATTGCTGCTGGTGCCAATATGGTGGCCATCGGAATTGACACCTTGTTGCTAATTAAGGCTTGCCGGGATTTGCTGCACAGTTTCCGACCACAGGATGATTCGACGGCAGGAACCAAATATTAACAAAAAAGAATCCCCAACAGTGCGACACTGTCGGGGATTCATCAGACATTCAAAACCAAATTTTTCAATTATTTACTTACCTACGATATCAGACTTCATAGGTCCAAGAATGGCCAGTAGCTCATCCTTTTCTTTTTGAGGTACCTTGAATTTGTCAAGTGCCGCAACGAGATCACCTACCAATGCATTGAATTCAGCATCAGTAATGTTCATCCCTTTGTGCGACTCCAACATGGTTTTGCCTTTGTATTGGCATGGCCCACCTGATCCGGCACAAATCTGGTCAATCAGGTTGTTGCGCAGCAATTGAGTACGCGCCGGATTCGCTACTGTTGCCGCAAAACGGGCGTTGATCACATTGTCGCCTACCACATTGGTGAGGAACTGATCCGTAACTGCCGAGATGGCACCGATGCCGCCCAGCCGATCGTACAAAGTAGCGGGCGTAGCCTCATCGTCTTTGTCACAAAAAGTAAGTGTAAAAGAGGCCGCAAGCAAAATGGCCAACAATCGGAATGAGTTTTTCATAAATGAATGAATTGGATTGATGAATAATGTTCGATTGAGTTGTATACACTGCACAGTATAACCTGCAGTTTTTACTTTGTTAGCCGAAGTTGAAACGCTTTTGAAAAGGGAGAAAATAAAAGCTGAGCAGCAAGCAAGCACTGAAAAAAATACCAGCCCAGAATAGATAAGAAGGGAAAGCTACAATCAAACTCATAGGTACCGGGCACTGTGGGCCAGCTGGCGTTTCAAATGTTTTTTTGCTGACAGCTACACTGGTGTTGGCCTGGATTTTGGCCAATAAAGTGGCTTCACTGTACTTATCGGTGTAACTCAACACCAATAAATCCGAGTCTGGATTAAAAGTAGTTGCAGTAATGCCAGACCATTCGCGTACCTTTTGGGCCAAGGCCTTGCCATCCTCATCGCTGATGCCAGCGACATCAAAAGCCTGATAAGTAACCAGGGGCAAATCATCACTTGGAGAATACGGTTTGCGCATACCCATCCAGGAACCAAGGCAAACCATTGCCAGGACGAGTAAAAGCAGGTGAATCTTTCTCATCTTCGGAAAATTGATTTTTTAAACTATTTTAAGGTGTTGTAGTGATTGTGATGCAACGGCTAGTTCTCTATGGATTAATAGGGATACTTTTATTTTTAGGTGTAATGCTTAGATGAATTCTAAGAACTTAATGAGTTACGAACCGGGGCTGGATTTTGGATTTACCTAAATGACATTTTTATGAAAAAAGTACGTTTTTAACTAAAAACTTTGGAAAACCTATGCGTCTCTGCTATTTCATATTGCTGCTGTTGATCTGTTTTGGAGCATTGCCCTCCTGTTACCTTTTGACGGCCTACAAGTACCGTCATCTCAAGTTGGAGTCATTGTCTTCGCTGCGTTCGGTTCCTTTGCAAAAAAGTGAAGAGCCCTTTCATTTTATTGAAGCTGGAATAAGTAAAACCCGTTTGAAACGGACGCTGGATTCCATCTTGGCACCAACCCATACTTATTCATTTTTGATCATTCGTAATGATTCCATTTTGTACGAAAATTATTTTGGCAACATCAAACCCGAAACGCAGCTGCCCTCATTTTCAGTAGCCAAATCTTTCGTGTCTACACTGGTGGGGATTGCGCTGGACGAAGGAAAAATCCATAGTCTGGATGACCCCATCACCACGTATTTACCCGAATTAAAAAAACGCGACCCCAATCTGGAAAAAGTCACGATTCAACATTTGTTGGACATGCGCAGTGGCATCAAAAGCCTGGAAACGGCCAATAGCCCTTTTAGCAATGTGATCAAATTGAGTTTCGGACACAACGTGACCAAAATTGCCCTCAAATCCAAAACCGAAAAAACGCCAGGTGAAAAAGACTATAAAAACCTGAATACCCAATTGTTGGGCCTGATTGTTGAAAGGGCTACCCAGCAAAAACTACAAGATTACCTGCAAGCCAAAATCTGGACACCCTTACAAATGGAAAGTAATGCGAGTTGGAATACCGACGCCCGCAAAACCGTTCGGGCCTTTTGTTGCATCAACGCCACAACGCGAGATTTTGCCAAATTGGGCCGCTTGTATTTGTGCCAGGGGCAATGGAATGGCCAGCAAATTGTATCTACAGACTGGGTAAAGGCTTGCACTGATCCAAAGCTCATGGAACAATTCAATGGCTATAAAAACCAGTGGTGGAGCCGCCCATCTACGCGTACCTTTCGAGATTCCACCGAAGCCTATTCATTTAGCCAATCAACCCCGTACCCTAGTGTAGTAAATGCTCGTCCTGGTCGTGACGGGCGGGGGCGGTTTTATCGGGTAGCATACCGTTCTACAGCTTTTTATGCGGCGGGGGTACTCAATCAATTTGTTTTTGTACACCCGACCAAAAACCTGGTGATTGTACGCTTGGGGCATTATTGGGGCAATTCCTCGTTTGGACCGGATGCGTTTTTGTATTGGGTGGGGGATCAGTTGTAAAAAAAAAGGGGTTGCAGTTTTTTATAAAACCACAGCCCCGGTAATGGATTTAACGTTGTTGTTCCCAAAAGCCCTTGGGCTTCAATTATCGATACTGGTAAATCTGCACCAATAGCTTGATCTCATCCAGGGTTCGACTTGGCGGTGTAAAGGGTGCCGGAATCGGCATTTTGGAATAGGTCTGGAAATACAAAACACAGGCATCCCTCCACCACAATGCTTCACGGTATTGCGCGGCCAACCTTCCGGCTACATCAGCATGGATTTCAGCGTCCATTTTACCCTTGAGATTAGCCCATTCTTTT
>JAAFHQ010000629.1 GCA_013298445.1 Chitinophagales bacterium
AAATTGACCCTGCTCAAAAACCTGGTCGGTGAAGGCGAGCACGGCCCCCATAGCATCAAACTTTCCCCCGACAAAAAATCGCTGTACGTGATTTGTGGCAATTACACCGATTTGCCCACTATGGATGCCTACAAGCTGCCTCAAACCTGGAAATACGACAACCTTTTTCCCGAAATCAAAGACCCTCGCGGGCACGCCAACGACCGCAAGGAACCCGGAGGCTGGGTGGCCAATGTCAACCCCGAGGGCACCAAATGGGAGTTGATTTCCGCAGGCTACCGCAACCCCTTCGACATGGCCTTCAATGACGTGGGCGACCTTTTTGTGTACGACGCTGACATGGAATGGGATTTTGGCCTGCCTTGGTATCGGCCTACCCGGATTTGTCATGCCACGAGTGGCTCCGAGTTTGGCTGGCGGACGGGTGATGGCAAGTGGTCGCCAAGTTTTCCCGACAATTTACCCCCCGTTATCAACATTGGCCAGGGCTCGCCCACCAATTTGCTGTATGCCAAAGACGCAAAATTCCCTGCCAAATACAAACAAACCTTGCTGGCTTTTGACTGGAGTTTTGGGATCATCCACGCAATTCACCTCAAGCCCAGCGGCTCTACGTACACGGCTACCCGCGAGGAGTTCCTCTCTGGCGTCCCCTTGCCATTGACGGATGGTGCGATTGGCCCGGATGGCGCTTTGTATTTTTTGACCGGAGGCCGCAGGCTCGAATCGGATTTGTACCGCGTGTATTACAATGGCACAGAAGCAACGACCAGTTCAGCAACTACGCTATTGACCGAAGAAAATAAGCTCCGCCGGAAATTGGAGGCTTTTCATACTCCCGGAAAGCCAGAAGCAATAAGTGCCGCATGGCCCTATCTTGGGCATCCTGACCGAGCTGTTCGTTATGCCGCTCGCATAGCCATCGAACATCAAGCACCTGAGACATGGAAAAGCAAGGCCCTGGCTGAAACCAATTCGGTTGCATTGACCAATGCCCTGATTGGGCTTACCCGCAGTGGCACTGCAAATGATAAGACTGCCATACTGAATGCCCTGTCAGGAATCAATTACCTTAAAATTCCGCCAAGTCAGCAACTGGATGTGTTGCGGGCGTATGAGCTGGTTTTTACCCGCTTTGGCATGCCTGAAACGGCCCAAAAAGCAAAGATTACGGCCTTGCTGGATGCCCAATATCCTAGCAGCTCCGCTGAACACAATAAAGCCTATTGTAAGCTGCTGGTGTTTTTGGAGGCCCCATCGGTTTTGCCCAAAACCCTGGCTTTGATGGCGAAAAAAGAGCAGTACGACCCCAACGAAGGACTTGCCACCAATTCCGAAGACTTGATTCTGCGCAACCCGCAATACGGCCTGGACATTGCCAAAATGTTGGAAAAAATGCCCGCGCCCCAACAAACTTACCTGGCAATGATGCTCGCTAAAGCCAAGGTGGGCTGGACTCCCGAAATGCGGGAGCAATATTTTGCCTGGTACAAATACGCCTTTACCCTCAAAGGTGGCAATAGCTACGTCGGATTTATTGACAAAGCCAGGAAAATGGCGCTGGAGAACGTTCCGGCCAACAAAAGGGAGCATTACGACCAAGTTTCGGGAGGGGAACTGCTGACCAAGTCCGGTAATGATATAGCCCAGGAGGATTACCCCAAAGGCCCCGGGAAAAACTACAAAGTAAAGGATATGGATACCATTTTTACGGCTGAGTTGAGTGGAAGAGACTTCAAAAGGGGAAAGGCAATGTACGTGGCTACCACCTGTTCGCGTTGCCATGCCATTAAAGGTGAAGGAGGAAACATCGGACCTGATCTCACCCAAATTGGCACCAGATTCAGCACCAAAGACATCCTGGAGGCCATTCTTGACCCTAGCAAAACCATCTCTGACCAATATGCGGCGACCCAGTTTCAGCTAAAAAATGGGAAAAGTCTGGTGGGCAAAATCGCCAATCAAGACAGTGAGTATTATTACATCTCTCAAAATCCTTATGCCCCCGATTTTTTGGCCAAAGTCAAAAAGAAGGACGTGCTGACTAAAAATTATTCAACGATCTCGTCGATGCTTCCTGGTTTGGTCAACCCCCTGAATGTGGAAGAGTTGAAAGACTTGGTGGCGTATTTGAAGGCCGGGGGTGATGAGGAGCATGCGATTTTTAAGACCAAGTAGAATACTGCTTGACAAAAAATTGCAGGTACTGATTGGCTGGATGGTGTAATTTTTATCCGTTTGTTTCAACCAATCGTGATAATGCTTAAACTAATACCATGCAAATCAATCGAAGAAATTGGCTTAAACAGCTCGGCATAGGTGTATCCGGTATTGGCCTCGCTAAACTCAACACTTTTGCATCACCCACTGCGGATTTTTTCGAATCGATGGTGGGTGATGCTACCATCAATTTAACCTCCAACGAAAACCCCTATGGGCCTTCCCCTTTGGCCAGGGCAGCCATGACTAAAAGCATCAACAGCAGTAATCGCTACAATTGGCAGTTGACTACTGATTTAGTGGAGGCACTGGCCAAAAAAAATAAAGTCAGCGCTGAAAACATTTTGATCGGGGCTGGTTCTACCGAAATCATTGATTTGGTGGTTCGGCTCTCTGCCTCTACCAAAGGTAATCTGGTTACGGCCAATCCAAGCTACGACTATTGGTTGCCTACCGCAAAAAAACTGGGATTACAAGCCATCAAAGTTCCCTTAAATGCCAATAAGGAACTGAATCTGGAGGCCATGTTGCAAGCCATCAACTCCGACACCCGCCTAGTGTATGTCTGTAATCCCAACAACCCTACCGGAACCATTTGTGAACGCAACGCCCTGGTCAATTTCATCAATGAAGCGAGCAAAAGAGCAATCGTGCTGGTGGACGAGGCCTATCTGGATTTTAGCAAGGAAACATCTTTAGGCCCGCTTGTGGTAGGGAATAAAAACCTCATTGTGGTCAAAACCTTTTCAAAATTACACGGTCTGGCGGGTGCAAGGATTGGTTATGCGATTGGAGCTGCGACAACGCTGGAACAGCTCGGCGCATTACAATCCTGGGTGAGTGGCAGCATAAGTGTAGTCTCAGCCGCAGCTGCCATGGCGTCTTTGACGGACGAAAAATTTATGGCTGAAACTTCTGCTTTAAACGAACAGGTGAAAAAATACAGCATCGAACAATTGCAGCTACTCAACTTGGCTTGTATTCCCTCTCACTCCAATTTTGTTTACTTCTCTCT
Source organism: Chitinophagales bacterium (assembly GCA_013298445.1). Classification (GTDB taxonomy): domain Bacteria; phylum Bacteroidota; class Bacteroidia; order Chitinophagales; family Saprospiraceae; genus Haliscomenobacter. The sequence goes on from JAAFHQ010000629.1 coordinate 3,236, forward strand.
GGCGAACTACAAACAAGATTATTTTCAAAAACTGAGCAGCAACAACATCATTGGCACCAGGATTTATGAGGAAGCAGGGCTGTGGACTCGGATTACGATCGGGACGAGGGAGGAAATGGAGCGACTCATTGCAGTGATGAGTAAATGATTTGGCTGTAATTTTGAATTTAAATGTTTGTTTTTAATTTAATTAAAATTTATTTTTGATATCTAATCGATCAAACTTTACCACATGAACTAAATCAATATGCCATGAGTACCTATGATATGATTCTAGCTGAAGGTATGGAAATTGCAACCGAAAGAGAGCGAGGAATCTATGAAGTGATTTTGGCGAAAGAACATCAGCGCGCAGAGGAAGAACGCCAACGCGCAGAGGAGGAGTATCAACGTGCCGAAGAAGAGCGCCAGCGTATTAATAATGCTATTTTATATCTCCATCAAATTGATCAGAAGCAACCCGCTGAAATAGCCATGATCATTGGCAAAGATTTAGAATATGTGGAAAATTTGATCGCTGAGATGAAAGAGGGGGATTTGGAAAATTAAGCCACTTCTTGGGAGTCAAGCCTTGATCTGTATCTATTTCTTCGTTTTCTTAATTTCCGAGACACTGTCTCGGAAATTATTCTACATAAAAACAAACAGCAAATATCTGCTAGCAGTTATTCCTCTTATGGAAAAAACAACCCTCTACCATCAGGAATTACCCGACATTAAAATATCTATCCAAATCTATTTCAACGAAAAAAACCAGTTGTTTTTCGATGGCTATGATATAGGTAGAGCCGTAGAAGAAAGATTTGGCGATTTGGACTACGAATACACCCACACCATTGAACCGGATGAAGTCAAAAAATTCTACTCGATTTTTAATGTACAAATGGATGACAGAGCCGGTTTATTAGCCGCAATTAAAAAGGAGTTCAGTGTACCCAATGCCTACACTTTATTTGGTGAATTCATGAAAACTCATGACATAAAGTATAGCAGTTTCATCTGGAGATAATTTGAACACAAGCCATCATTAAAAAGCGACACTAAGCGACTT
>JAAFHQ010000631.1 GCA_013298445.1 Chitinophagales bacterium
CCCCACATTGACCAGGCTGCGGGGATGTTGTTGGCGGTTTATGTAGGTGGAACCGTAAATTTGTTTGCTACAGGTTATGGACTGGGAGCAACTCCTGAATACATCGGCCTGGTCAATGCTGCGGATATTGTGGTTGGCGGGACTTATTTGTTGATTCTGACTTCAGTTGGACCTAAGCTCGTTGCGCTGGTTTTGCACCGCAAACCTAGTTCAACTTACACCCATTCAATTGAAGAAGAGGCCGAACCAGTCCCGGCACCAGGAATGATCCTGGCTTGTTTGGCGTCTAGCATCGTAATTTTGGGCATCAGTGTTGGGCTTTCCTTTTTGATTTTTGGCAATCTAAAAAACAGTGCATTCCTCATCCTTTGCCTGACCACAATCAGCATCACCGCTTCCCGTTTGGAACTGATCAAAAAACTGAAAGGTTCTTTTCAAGTAGGTGAATATTTGTTGCTGATGTTTTGTGTAGGTTTGGGCTTATTGGCGGATTTGGAACAACTGGTGGGTGGAGGCTTTTCGATTGTACTCCTAACCATCAGCACGATCCTGGGCACCGTTGGTTTGCATCTTTTATTGGCCAAAATTTTTAAAGTAGACGATGAGGCCTTTTTAGTTACCTCAACAGCAACTATTTTTGGACCACCCTTTATTCCCCAAATAGCCGCCACCATCGGCAACCCCAAGGTGATTTTGCCTGGCATTGCTGCCGCCTTGATGGGCATTATGCTGGCCAACTATTTGGGGATTAGTTTGGGTTGGTTTATCAACTGGATACTATAAACAGCTATTTATGCAACTATCAATTTATCAAGTTGACGCTTTTGCCAATGCAGTTTTCCAAGGAAACCCAGCAGCGGTTGTCCCTTTGGAAACATGGCTTTCCGATGAAACCTTGCAAAACATTGCTACAGAAAACTATTTGTCTGAAACAGCCTATTTTGTTAAAGATGGAGATAGTTTTCACCTGCGTTGGTTTACCCCATCTAAAGAAGTTCGTTTGTGCGGGCACGCAACCTTGGCTAGTGCGCATGTTTTGTTTGCACACTTGGGTTATACTGGAGCTAAAATAAATTTCAACACCCTGGGAGGCCTATTAAGTGTACGGAAAGAGGGTGATCATTATGTAATGGACTTTCCGACCGACGCCCCGCAGCCCTTTCATGTATTGCGGAGCCTGGAAGACATTCTCGGGGTACAAATTTTAGAAATGGCCAAAGGAACAGATGATTACCTGGCTTTAGTGGAGTCCGAAGCTGTTTTGATGGCATTGCAACCTAATTTCCGTGCACTTTCCGACCTCAATACCCGTGGCTTGATCGTTACCGCCCCTGGAATAGCAACGGATATTGCTTCCCGCTGCTTTTTTCCAAATGTAGGCATTGACGAAGACCCGGTTACTGGCTCAGCACATACAGTACTTACACCTTATTGGAGTGAAAAATTGGGTAAAACCAGCATTAGCGCTACTCAAGGTGGGGTACGTAAAGGTCAACTGCACTGCGTTCTGAAGGGCGACCGAGTGGATTTGATGGGCAAAGCCCAAACATATATGCAAGGAAACATTTTTATCTAAATCGCCCCTTAGCCAACGCACTTCATCCGAAAACAACGATGGATTTTTTTATTCCTGAAATCTTGCGGTATAGTGCGTTGGCTAATGTCTTCTATCTCTACACCTTTGATGTTCGCTTCATCCAATTTAAAGGAACGATAGTTGGTTGAAAAATAGATGGTGCCTCCTGGTCGGGTAGCAAAAATGACCTGATTGAGCAAATCAACATGGTCTCTTTGGGTATCCAGTTCTTCCCTCATCATTTTACTGTTGGAAAAGGTAGGTGGATCTATAACCACCAGGTCAAATTGGCCTGACCGTAAAGTATCTAGGTATTGTTTGACGTCAGCTTTAATTAGGTAGTGTTTTTTCCCAATTTGATCGGCAAAGTTGTTGACACTCAGGTTCGCTTTGGCCCAATCCAGGTAAGTATTGGATAAATCAACCGTGGTGGTTGTAAGTGCACCGCCCGCCGCTGCATAAACGGTGAATGAGCCCGTGTAGGCAAATAAGTTCAAGAAATGTTGGCCTTCGGCTTGTTCACGTACCATTTGGCGGGTGTCGCGGTGGTCTAGAAAAAGTCCAGTGTCGAGGTAGTCGCTCAGGTTGACCAAAAAATTGAGGCCGTTTTCCTGCACCAATCTTTGTTGTTTTTCAGTATCTACCTTTTCGTATTGTTGTTGGCCTTTTTGGCGTTTGCGTTCTTTAAAGAAGACCAAAAAACGCGGTATTTCCAGAATTTTAGCAATGGTATCCAAACAAGCTTCCAACCAGGCTTGGTGCTGGAATTCGTCCAAGCTATGCTGGCGTTGGTATTCTGCGACATGGACAGCCTGCTCGTAACGATCTATGACCAGCGGGAAATTGGTCAGGTCATTGTCGTAAATGCGGTAACAAGTTACACCCTGACGGCGGGCCCATTTGCTGATGTGGCGATCTACTTTTTGTAAACGATTTTCGAATTCTAATAAAGTTTCATTCATCAAATGGCAATTTTACGTTTGCGTGCAACCACATTCCAAGAATCGACCCATTCTCCATTTTGGATCACGTAGGCGTCTTCATACAAATTGATGGTAGGGCAAATGTGATATGGGACACCATACAGAACATCCCCTACTTTCCACTTATCCCAATCTGCTACTTCCAATACCAGGTGCTCTTCACTTTGCGAAACACAGCGGTAATTGTCCAGATTGAGGAATTTCACCCGCTTATCGATGGGGTTTTCTGCGGCAATAGCCTTGTGGCCCAAATCTACAGTGATGTACCCTGCCTTAGGTTTGGAAATAACCCGGGTGAACACCAGCCCTGCCCATTGAAAAGGCTGATCCGGCAATCCTTCGCCATAGCCCCAATCCCAAACCAAACAGGTGCCAGGGCTAATGTGCACTCCTTCGCGCAAGGTGTGTACCGTTTGAGCAGGTGAGCCGCCGGCAATTACCAATGGTTCGGGCAAACCTGCGGCGCGAATTTGTTCCAGCAAGACCTTGATTCCAGCAAATGCCTGATCGCTTTTGGCTTTGCGTGCAGCAAAATCAGCATCCCGGAAATTGCCATCGTATACGTGCAAGCCTAAAACTTTCAAGTAAGGATAGCGGAACAAAGACTGGTAAAATGGAAAAAGTTGATCATCTACTGGATGGCCTGAACGGTCCATAGCATTATTTACGTCAACCAGCACATTGGCACTCAATCCGTAGCGAGAAAACACTACCTGATAGGCTGAAGCCGCGTCGGCACAATCCACCAGACTTACAAATTCTACTTGTGGGTAAGCTTGCACCAATTGCGCCCAACGTTCAATTTTTGGCCCAACCAGTTGGTGCGCGATCACTACGGTAGAAGCTCCGGCCTTAGCCGTCATTTCCGCTTCGGCGATGGTGGCACATTTAAACCGGGTGATGCCCCGCATGATTTGCATCCGCACCAATTCCGTCATTTTGTACGTTTTTACATGCGGGATCAGGCGCTCAGCGTCGCCAGCGATTTGCAACATCAGGTTGATGTTGTAGGCCACACGATCTTTGTACAGCAGCAAAGCAGGTGAGTCGATTGAAGCAGGATCGTTAAGGGTAAACCAGTTGTTGTCCATTGGTGCGGTATACTTTGTTGCGAAGTAAAGAAAAATAGTTGAGCTCTTGAAAAGTTTAGGCTTGAAGTGTTGAAAAGTATTGACAGTGCGGGGGCAAATCATTTATCTTGCACCACCGATTCTCAAATTGGGCACCCGCCAGGGGTGCCCCAACAACCCAACTCATATGAACATTGTACGCGATGCCCTGATTGGACTTGCCGTTGGAGATGCCCTCGGCGTTCCTGTAGAATTTGAGTCCCGCGAAAATTTAGTAGCCAATCCAGTCACCGATATGCGGGCTTATGGTACCTACAGTCAACCTGCGGGCACCTGGTCGGACGATAGTTCATTGACTTTTTGTTTGGCGGACAGCCTGACGCAGGATTTTAACCTGGCGGACATGGCACAAAAATTTGTGGATTGGAGCCAGTCTCGAATTTGGACGCCTCATGGCCGGGTTTTTGACATTGGTATCACGACTCGTGAAGCAATGGAGGTTTTAGAGGATATTCTGGTCAGCGGTGACCACGATGCACTTCAATATTTGCATCACGAAGCCGATGAAATGAGCAATGGCAATGGCTCCTTAATGCGCATTCTACCACTCCTCTTTTACCTCAAACACCATCCAGCCGAAAACTGGTTCGGAA
>JAAFHQ010000632.1 GCA_013298445.1 Chitinophagales bacterium
GTTAAAGTCCATTTGATGTTGCGCTGGCGTTGTAATGCCAGTGCAGCCAGTGCGGCTTCCTTTTCTTGTTTGGCCTTCTGAATTTCCCGTTCTTTATCAAACTCGTGGTTTAGCTCTTGTTTGGTCATGGCCTTCACTTTGCGCAAGCTAAAAAGGCTGTCCTTCAGTGCTTCGGCTTTGCGCAAATAAAAAACGGCTTCATCGGTTTTGCCCAAAGCTTGGTAGGCACGGGAAAGTTGGTCCCAGGAGACCATTGTTAACGCCAGGTCATTCTTTTTCTGGGCTAAAAGCAAGGATTTTTGAGCGTCTTCCAATGCCAGCACTTCCTTCTCGCCGCCCATAGCCAAATAAATTTTACTGCGTATATTGTAAGCTTCCGGCAAGTGTTGCATGATCTTGTTTTGCTCCCCTATTTCGATGGACTGGCGAATGGCGGCCAGGGCCTCTGGCAAACGGTTGAGGTGGCGGAATATGGTAGCCTCACCCATTAAAGCGTAAGCGATTTCTGTCTTAATATTATACTTTATTGCCAAATCATAATTACGTTTGGCATACAGCAGGGCCTCGGGATAATTTTTGAGGTGATCTAAAGAAACAGATATCCCATAAAGGGCTCCAACTTGGAGCTGGTTTTCCAGGTGTGGGCTAGCCAATGCTTTTTTATACCAGGTGATTGCTTCTTGCTCTTCGTTCATACTTAACTTGAGGCCACCCATAGCACACCAGGTGGCGGCCAGAAGGTCGGGGCGATTCAGATCCCTTTCCAGCGACTCAGCGCGCAATAAAGCCTCCTGTGCCAGATCATACCTTCCCATTCCAATATATGCGGCGTTTAAGTTTTTCAACGCAAAGGCCAAATCTCCTGGGCTATTGAATTTTTCGAGTAGCTCAATTCCTTTTTTATGGTAAGTCACGGCAATGGGTAAATTGTTTTGCTGCATGTAGCAGTTCGCCAATTTGCCGTAAGTAATAGCCAAGCCTCTTTCATTGCCTACTTCTTGATTGATCACAAGGGCTTTTTCCAACAGCACCCTGGCCTCTTCCCATTGCTCTTTCGCCAATTTTTGTCCTGCCAGATTGGCAAGAATGGTCGCCTGGCCAATGCGATCGCCTAGTGCTTCTTTAAGCAGCATGGCTTTTTCATTGTAAAACATCGACTTGTTAACATCGGTATCCCCATATAAAACGCCCAGATTTAAGCAGGTAGAGGCCAATCCTGCTTTATCTCCAATTTTTTCTCTGATTTGGTAAGCTTCCTCGTAATACGGCAGTGGGCTGCCATTGTTGGGGCAGGTTTGGGCCTGTTTGCCCAGGTTGTGCAGAGCACGGGCTTGCATTTCCTGATCGCCAGCATCCTTGGCGGCTTTTAGTGCATTTTGGTAGGTGTTTCGCGCTTCGTCGCAATACGATTTTCTCATCAGGGCATCCCCGCGCAAGTTCATTGCGCGCAAGGCTTCTTTCGATTGTGCAGTCTGATTGGCCAATTCCAGGGCAAGGCTGGCGTAATACAGGGAAGTATCGGTGTTCTTTCTGCCCCAAGCAAAACTTAGTTCATTGCAGATGGCAGCTTTTTCGGAAAGCTTGGCATTACTGAGTTGTTCCTTTAGCTGAGGGATTTGATCTGGTGTGGCGCTTTGGCCGTATGCCCTGAAACTGGCAGTAGCAACCAATACCAGAACGAAAAAGTAAAAAGGGTTTTTCATGATGATGAGGGTTTGGCAGCACAATTTTATACAAGGGGGAAGTTTAGTTTGATTAAAGTGCCTTGACCAATGGTGCTTTCTATCTGCAATTCGCCCTTCATTCGTGCCGCCCTAGCCGCCATGTTTCTAAGGCCATTGCCCATTTTTGCCTGTTCCACTTCAAAACCACGGCCATTGTCTTTAATTTCTAAACATATCTCTTCCTCAAATTTATTCAATTTAACCCAAACTTGTGTCGCTCCACTGTATTTAGCAGTATTGTTGATGGCTTCTTTAAAAATGAGGTAAAAATCTTTGCGTTGTTCCATGGGCATAGTTATAGCTGCAAGGTCGTCTTCAATGTCAAGAAACAATTCCACATCAATACCTTCGAGGATTTCCGAGGCGTATCTGGTCATCCGAGCCAGTAGCTTTTCCATCGAATCATTGTCGGGATTGACCGACCAAACGATGTCAGAGATGCTGTCTAGTGCACCCCGCGCTTTATCGCCAAGGTCACCAAAGCGGGTTTTATCAATGTCGGCTTGTACGTTGCGAAGGAATGATTCGCTCAGAATGCTGATGCTACTTAACGTACTGCCTACCTCATCGTGCAGGTCGCGGGCGATGCGTTGGCGATCGGTCAATAATTTCAACTCTGCTTTGATGGCAGCATTTTCAGCCTCTTTTTTTGCCTGTTCAATCTGATGGTTGATTTTTTGGTTGGTCAATTTTTGATTGATCGTTTGAGTGTAGAGTTCTTTTTCGTATTGCAGTTGTTTTTCAAGGTGGAAAAGGGATTTTTCAAATTGTCCAGATTTTTTGTAAAATTCATATTGCACGTTGTGTATATCGAGCAAAAGATCTTTGGCAAGAATTTCCTGAGCGATGGTATTGGCTTGATTGAGTAAACTTTCTTTGGCCTCCAGGTCTGTACTGAGGAACAAATCAATGAACAACAATAAGGATTCAACCTGGCCCCGTTTATCAGCAAGTTCACTCCGGATTTGCAAACTTTGATTTACATAAATACACGCTGATTCTTTTTTGCCCATTTCATTGTAAATGCTGCCTAGATGATAGAGAGAATCTCCGGTTCCTTTTTTGTCCCCAATGGCTTGAGCAGTGGCTAGGCTTTCCAAGCAATATTCCACTGCCGTTTCAAAATCTTTAAGCTTGCAGTAGATCAACCCCAAGCGATTCAAACAGTCTGCCTCACCCCATTTGTCATATAGCAATCGGCGCAGGCGCAAACTTTGTTTGTAGTATTCCAATGCATTAACACAATCTCCCATGTCGGCATAAATTGCTCCAAGGTGATTGAGTGCATATGCTTCGGTGAGTTGATATTGATGGTTTCGTGCCAATTGGAGCGCCTGAAGCAGGTACTCCAAGGCTTGATCGAGGTTGCCCAGGTATTTATAGGTAACGCTGATGTTGTAAAGGCTAAATGATTCATCTTGTCTAAACCCCTCCCTTGTTTGAATGTGCAATGCTTTTAAGAGGAGGGTCATCGCCTGTTCATAGTTTCCAACTCTTCTTTGAACTACTCCCAGACACTGGAAAACCAGTGCTTCACCTGCTAAATCTTCAATTTTTTGAAACATACTAAGCGCCTGATCAAAGTACCTCAGGGCCTTTTCATGCTCGGCAGTACGCATAAAATAAAAGCCTATAGCACGTAGGGCTTCCGCCTCTCCTTTTTTATAGCTAATTGATTTTGAAGTTTTTAAAACTTTTTCAGCCAATTCAATAAGCTTAGGTGCGTCATTGAGGCGGTAGGCCCAAGCGTCTTTATTTAATTGATCGATTTGTTGAAAAAGCGTAACGTCAACCTGACTCATAAGGATATATTCTAGGACGTGCCCAATCTACCTTGATCGAGCACGTCCCTATTCTTTTATGGGTGTTGTTTTATTTCCCCAGCACCCGCCGCGCATAATCCTCCACGCTACTCGGCACAACATTAAACGCACTGCTCAATTCTTCCACCTCCATGGGCAATCCTCTGGACAAAGCCAGAATCAAACTCGAAAAAGACTTTCCCATCGGATCTTCGGTGGTTGCATATTGTTGTTCCAAACCTTCTTGAGGAATGAACTCTTTGGCATATTCTGCCCCTGAAACCTGCTCGAACAACTGTACAACTTCCAACGGACTGAGAGCTATAGGGCCGCCGAAGGAGAGGATCTGATTTTTCGCAGCGGGGTGGTCCAAACAAGCCACCGCCATTTTGGCTACATCCACATACGATACAAAACTGGTAGCTTTTTGCCCATCGCCATAGATGCGGACAGCCTGGTTGCCGAAGTCAAAACCCAGCGCTGGGCTTAACCAGATTTCCATAAAATAATTCGCTTGAATGGACACATAATTCATGCCACTTTCTTGCAAACGTTGCTCCACCGCCCGTTTGGCGTCGTTCAAAGGATTGTCATAGCCAACAGTATCAGGGAAGGAAATCAGTATGAACTGCTCGACCCCTGCGGCCTGAGCAGCAGCCACCAAATTCAATTGCCCTTCCAAATCTACCGTTTGGATGGAATCTCCGTCTTGGCGGGAAAAGGTGGAGGACGCGGTTGAAATGACTGCTTTTACT
>JAAFHQ010000633.1 GCA_013298445.1 Chitinophagales bacterium
GATTTGAGTGCGACGTATGAACGCCAAAGGAAAGGCCGATTCCAAAGTTCCTGGAATTTTGGACTGTACAACGCCTACGGACGTGAGAATGCCTACACCATCACTTTTGAGGATGATCCCGATGATGCCAGTCGCACCCGGGCCTTGCGCACGGCGCTGTTCAAGTGGGTGCCGAGTGTGACCTACAACTTTAAATTTTAATTCTAAATTTCACCCGCAATGAGAAATACAGCATTGATCTTCATCATCATGGTGCTTTTTAGCGCCTGCGAAAAAGAAATCGAAATCGATTTGAATTCGGCTGATCCCCAAATTGTGATCGAAGGGGAAATTACCAATCAAAAAGGCCCATACACGGTAAGGATTAGCAAAACCGTAAATTTTAGTGAATCCAACCAGTACCCTCCAGTAACAGCAGCAACGGTAACCTTGAGCGACGACCAGGGATTCAGTGAAAAACTTTCCGAAACATCACCGGGTGTGTATACTACTGCCACATTGCAAGGGCAAGGAGGCAGAACTTATACCCTAAAAGTAGAGTCAGCGGGAAAAACCTACACTGCGCAGAGCAAGATGCCCAAGCAGATTGAACTCAAGGGCATCAAAGCCGAAGAAATTGCTTTTGGTTTTAGTACAGACACCCTTTATTCCGCTACGCCATTGTTCGATGATCCCATTGCTTCCGGCAACAACTACCGCTTCATTCAGTACCGCAATGGGGAAAGGGACAAATCCATCACGGTATTCAACGACAATGTCAACAATGGGAAGGCGAATGAACGCCCCATCCTGAGTCAAAATTTTGAAATCAAGCGAGGGGATACCTTAGTGATTGAAATGCGCTGCATCGATAAGCCCATTTACGATTACTTTTTCACGCTGTCGCAATCAGCGGGGCAGGGGCCAGGGGGCGGGACCACCCCAGCCAATCCACCTAACAATATTACCGGGAATGTGCTGGGCTATTTTTCGGCGCATACCCTCCAACGACAGACAATTGTTGTTCGTTGAATACTCCATCCTTACGTTGTTCAAGGTTCATACCCATTGGTTTTAGGGGTGGGTACTATTATCCACCTCTTTTTTACGTTTAAAACTGCTCAATATGTTGAAAAACAGACTTTTTCAAATGGCCTTTTTGTCCTCCCCGATTCTGGGCGTTTATGGGGTATTGCCAATTTATTTGCTCAACCATTGGCCATTGGCATTGGCCCTTTCAGCAGTTTTCGGCCTCACCGTAATCTTTTTCGGATTCTGGGTCATCAATATTTTCTTGCTGGTGCGTTTCAAAAACAATGCCCCAAAAAGATACTTGCTAAGTTTTACGCTTACCATTTTACTTCATTCCCTCGTCTTCCTATTTGCCAATATACGCCCCCCGACTCCTGAGCTAAATTTTCTCTATCCTTTGATTTTCATCACTTTCATCAATAGCATCATTTTGATCATTTGCAATTATGTGCAACTGCATTACGACAAAGAAATTTCAGATTTGGCTTTCAAAGAATTGGAAGTGAATAACCTGGAGGCGCAAAAACAAGTCTTGATGCAGCAATTGCAGCCACACTTCTTGTTTAACGCCCTGAGTACCTTAAAATCCCTGATTCAGGAAAACCCGGAGGAAGCAGAGTTTTACACCGTGAAACTTTCTGAGTTTTTGCGTTACTCCATCAAGGCCCAGACTGGAGAATTGGTCACCTTGCAGGAAGAAATGAAATTCACCCAGGATTACCTGGATTTGCAATTGAAACGCTTCAATGAGGCACTGACTTGTGAGTTTGAAATTCCTGAACAATTACTGCAGCGGCGAATTCCGGCTTACGCCCTGCAAACGCTGGTTGAAAATGCCCTCAAGCACAACCGTTTTACCGAAGAAGAGCCACTGACGATCAAGTTGGGGGTGGAAGATGAGCAGCTCAAAGTGTGGAACAACAAACAACCGAAAAAAGCTACCTCTTCAGCTGGGATTGGCCTGAGCAATCTGAATATGCGCTACAAATTGATCGCTGGAAAAGCATTGGAAATCGTGGACACCAAGCAGGCGTTTTGTGTGTCAGTCCCACTTATTTAGAGCTGTTTAAAGTAAAAAAATGAAAATTGTCATCATTGAAGACGAAAAGCTGACGGCTAAAGACCTGGCCCGGACCCTAAACAAGATTGATTCCTCTATTGAAGTGGTCGCTACCCTCCATTCCCTGAAGCAGGCATTTGAGTTTATGCGCAACAACCCGGAGATAGACCTGATTTTTTCGGATATAGAATTGGGCGATGGGCTGAGTTTCGAATTGTTTGAGCGGCTTAAACTCAACATTCCCGTCATTTTTTGTACTGCTTACGATAAGTACGCGTTGGAAGCCTTTCATACCTTTAGCATTGACTACATTTTGAAGCCTTTTACGCGGTATTCGGTGGAAAAAGCCTTGCAAAAGTATCTCAGTATCAAGGAAAATATGTCGGTACCGCGCGAGGATCAATTCTTGGGCATGATTCATGCCTTGAAATCACAACTTATGCCCCAAAACCCGGCAGTATTGATTCAACAAGGTGATAAAATTATCCCCTTACATGCCAAAGACATTGCACTGTTTTACACTGAGAATGAATACAGTTTTGCGTACACCTTTGCGCAGGAAAGTTTTCTGGTGTCGCCCAGTCTGGAGGCACTAAGCCAACAATTCGGCACTGATTTTTTCAGGATCAACCGCCAGTTCCTGGTCAATCGCCTGGCCATCAAGGACGCCTCGCATCACCTGAATCGCAAAATAATGGTCAATCTTAAGGTTCCTTTTAAAGCGCCCATTTTGGTAGGTAAACTTAAAATTACCGCGTTTTTGAACTGGTGGGCCGGGAAATAAAAAAAGCCTGGGAACAATACAAGCTCAAAATTGTCCCAGGCACAAAGATTACCCTCTCCAGGGTTAATTAGATGAAAAAACTACTCGTGGATCAATATGAATCACCTGCTAGTCAAAGAGATGTATTTGGATTTTTGGAGTTTTTGTCCTGATTGATAATTTTTCCATCGGCCAATTCAATGGTCCGATCACTGTTTTTGGCAAAATCATTGTCGTGGGTAACCGCAATGATGGTCTGGCCCATTTCTGAACACAGTTGTTTAAAAATGTCGAATACGTTTTGCGCATTTTTGCTGTCGAGGTTCCCAGTTGGCTCGTCACATAGGATGATCTTGGGGTCGTTGATCAGTGCCCGGGCGATGGAAACCCGCTGTTGCTGGCCGCCACTTAATTTTGAAGCGGGTTTGAGCGCCTGATCTTTTAAGCCCAGCATATCCAGTTTTTGGTAAGCCCGTTCTTCGACCTCCCTATGGTTGTACTTGCCCAATTTTAAAGCCGGGATCATTACATTTTTCAAACAGCTGAATTCGGGCAACAAATAATGAAATTGAAAAACGAAGCCAATTGCTCTGCTGCGGATGGCGGCCAGTTCATCGGTTTTTTTACCTGTTACCTTCTGACCTTCGATGAATAGTTCTCCTTCGTAGGCCGTATCCATGGTGCTGAGGCAATACAACAAAGTCGATTTGCCACAGCCACTTTTGCCTACCAGTGTCAAAAACTCGCCCGCATAGGCTTCAAAGCTCACATCGTCTAGCACTTTGAAGCGGATGGGCTCGTAGAAGTACTTACCGATGGATTGAGTACGGAGGATGACTGCTCGGTTCTGCATGTTACTTTCGGAATATGGCTACCGGATCGATCCGCGCAGCCCTACGGGCGGGCAAATAACCCGCACCAATGGTGATCAATAGGCCAAAAACTGTACTGGTAATGAATACACTGGGATCGAAGTAGATGGGGAAATAATCAGCGGGGCCGCCCACATAGACTCCACTCAATACCTGAATACAAATGGCACCAATGATCAGGCCCAAGGTGGTGCCAATGATGCCCATGATCAGGGCTTCCAGTACAAAAATGCGGATGATGTCGCGCCCGGCGAACCCCGTGGCTTTCAGGATGGCGATATCGTCCAGTTTTTGGGTAATCGTCATGTTCAGGATGTTGTAAATCCCAAATGCCGCTACCAGCAGAATGGCCATTGAAACGGAAGTTGACATGATTTGTCGGATCAAGTCGCCCGCCAGAATATCCGCATAAGTGGTTTTCCAGTCTTCGACCTTGTAAGTGGTAATGGGCTGTAATTGTTGGGAATAAGCAAGCGCCTCATCGGGATTTTTGATGTTGGCGTAAATATCGGTGATGTAAGTCGGGCCTGCTTTGACCAATTGCTGAGCTGCGGCAATATGGATGTACACTTTT
>JAAFHQ010000634.1 GCA_013298445.1 Chitinophagales bacterium
GACAGCATCAATGCGCATCAAAGTGTTTGGCTTATTCCCCGTTGTGAATGTAAAGGGGCAAGGGCTATTTAGGGCAGAAACCGTGACCATTTTTAACGACATGTGTTTGTTGGCTCCGGCAACCTTGATCGATTCACGCATCAGTTGGGAAGCCATTGATGACAGCTCCGCAAGAGCCACGTTTACGAATGAAGGGGTTAGCATCCAGGCAACTTTGTATTTCAATGCAACGGGGCAATTGGTCAATTTTGTTTCTGACGACCGCTATGCGGTTAGTGACATGAAACGCTACCGCTTCTCTACGCCGGTCACTAATTACAAAAACTTCCATGGTTTTAATGTAATGTCCTATGGCGAAACCGTGTGGCATTATCCTGACGGAGAATTTGTGTATGGAAAATTTGAGTTGCAGGAGATTGTGTACAATGCAGGGCCCCTTTGATTTATATAGGGCGAGGCACTGTAGAGACGCAGGGTCCTGCGTCTCTACAATCCGGGATTAGACGCACAGCAGTGCATCGCTACAATATTTAATTTTTCAAAATCTTTCCAGGGATTTGCTGACTTTTTTGCCCGTAGGTCACTTTGAAGTGGTAGATCTCACCATCTTCTTCCATGGGGATCAGCATCACCATGCGGGAAGCATTGGCTGATTTCAGGATCATTTTGGCTTCAATGCTGCCATCGACGATGGTGAAGGTGCCATCTTTGGCCAGTTTCCACTTGTAGGTTTCGATGGGGCGCTCAGAAGATACACAACGTTGGTGGCGCTCGAAGCTGACGGTATGATTGGGATAAATTTTCATCACGTCGTCGAGGGCGCAGGTTGGCGTTTCGGCCATGATGTCGGTAGTTTCGTAACCGTCGCCATTGACGTCGCAAGGTTTGTCGGCGGTGATGGTGAGAATTTTCCAGCTGCCTTTCATCAGGTACTCGGAATTGATGTCCAGAATTTGGGTAGATTCCGTAGGAACGGCTTTAGTGGCCACAATGGTGGCAGAGGTAGTATTTTCGGATTTGGCCTCTTTTTCTACTGATTCATTGGGTTGAATCGCAGACGCCAAAAGGGTGGAAAGCAAGATCAGGATACGCATGGGACAATGTTTATGGGTGTATGTGTATTTATACGTAAAAACGTCACACGGGTAACACCAAAAAATGCATTCCCATTCCAAAAAAATGCGCTTTTGTGGATTTTTGGTCGAAAATGTGGAGGCGGTGAGAAAAAATGCCCCGCTTTGGGAAAAACGAGCAACAAAAAACGGGTTTGATGCACCGCACCAAACCCGTTTTTTGTTTATTCGTTAAACTAGTCAATTACATTGCCAATTCAACTACAGTTTCTTCGTGCTGGCTAATGTCCAAACCTTCTTCTTCCTGATCTTCAGATACCCGAAGTGGAGTAATCAGATTCGTTAATTTGTATACCAACCAAGAACCAATACCAGTGAATGCCACTACAGCTACCAGTGCGATCAAGTGATTGATCAACAGTTTAGGGCTTCCTGTAGCGAAAACGCCACCAAATGCATCCGTTGCGAAAAGTGCAGTCATCAACATACCCACGATGCCACCAATACCATGGCATGGGAATACGTCCAGGGTGTCATCTAGGCTGGTGCGAGACTTGCGAACAACTGCATAGTTAGAAACGGTTGCAGCTACTGCACCAATCAGCAAACTTGGGCCATAGTTGATGTAACCACAAGCAGGGGTGATGGCAACCAAACCAACTACTGCACCGATACAAGCACCCAAAGCAGATGGCTTGCGGCCACGCATGGTGTCGACCAAAATCCAGATGATTGCAGCAGATGCAGAAGCCAGGTTAGTGTTTACAAATGCAGTTACGGCCTGGCCATTCGCAGCCAATGCAGAACCACCGTTGAAACCGAACCAGCCGAACCACAACAAACCTGTACCCAGGATTACATATGGTGTGTAAAGAACAGCGTGAGCTTGTCCTTCGATGTGGGTTTTTCTTCTTCCAAGAACCATTGCACCAACCAGGGCGGCAATACCAGCAGAAATGTGTACAACAGTACCACCTGCAAAGTCAAGTACGCCCAGTTTGAACAACCAACCTTCTGGGTGCCATGCCCAGTGTGCCAGCGGAGCATAAATCAGCAAGCTCCACAGTACGATGAAAACAATGTAGCTCCAGAAGCGGACGCGTTCAGCAAACGAACCCGTAATCAGGGCCGGAGTGATGATGGCAAACTTCAACTGGAAGGCTGCAAACAATACAAAAGGAATCCCTTGGTTGATACCAGGGTTAGCTGCTGGTGCCGTACCAACTCCATTGAACATGAAGTGGGTCATCGGGTTGCCAACAAAACCACCGATGGAATCACCGAAGGCCAAGCTGAAACCTACCACGTACCAAATCACACTGATGATACCCAATGCAATAAAGCTTTGGAGCATGGTGGAAATAATGTTCTTAGGGCTAACCATCCCTCCATAGAAGAAAGAGAGGCCAGGAGTCATCAGCAATACCATACTTGAAGCTACCAAGAGCCAAGCTATGTTGCCTGAATCAAATGTTACGCCTTCTGCAGGTGCTGGAAAAGTTGCCGGATAAAAAGAGGCAACAATAGAGATGATGAGGAGCAGCACAAAGCTGAACGTAGCCATCGGCTTGTTCGTAATCAATTGTGTCATACCGTTTCCGATTTAAAGCTTTAGTTGATCTTAAAGCAGTTAAAAAAAAGGGTTAAAAGAAATTTTTTGCTTTAGTTGTATGGCAAAAGTACAAGTAATTCTTTGAAATATTCTCAACTTCAGGTCGAGAATTTTACAAAAATGCTCAAAAGAAAATAAAAAAGAAAAATTGGGGGGCTCGGAAAAATTAATTTTAGCTAAGTTCCCCCTTGGCATAAATATCTTTGGTATTTAAAGCAAGCCTTCATTTTTTAAAGTGGTATAAATCCGCGATGAAAGGCGACTTTTCGCATCATGCCCCGCTTGGGTGACCCAAAATTGGATGCGGAAAAGTTGCTGACCGCTAGCCTCAATGCCCTCAAAACTCACCAGAGGTTCGGGTTGCGTCAGGATGGCTTCTTCCCGAATGGAACAGGCTTTGATCATTTCCATCACCCGTTTGGGGTCGGAGCTCGCTTGAGTCCGAATGGCCAACTCGTACATTCTAGGCCCAGCCGACCGACTGTGGCAGGCGACCTGTTTGTACACCAAATCGGTATTGGGCACGACCAGGAATCCGCCATTTATTTTTCGAATTTTAGTACTGCGTAACTTGATTTCCAAAATTTCGCCTTCTTCCCCATTGACGACAACCTGATCGCCAACTCGAAATGGTCGTTCAAAAATCAGCACCAGACCTGCCAGTATGTTGGCTACAAAACTTTGTAAACCAAACCCCAACCCAATGGCTAATGCGCCAATGATCAGACTCAATTTTTGCACATCAAAACCAAGGTAGGCAATCGCCAGCAGCACACCTACAAAGACGAGAAGGTATTGGACTAAATGCCCAACCGCCATGGGGACGCCGTATTCAAACTGGAATCGCTCCAGAATTTCTTCTTCCAAAAGGTATTTAAACAGTTTCCCGGTCAGCCAGGCAACAATAATAATGGCACAAAAGCCCAGTACCCCACCAACAGTGAGCCGCACTGTGCCAAAACTATACCCTGCATCCCAGAATTGCCCGAAGGTATATTCCAGAGGCCCCAGGAGGCGCAGCGCATTGAGTATAAACCCAAACCAAACCAATACACCACTGATGCGCAGCAATTTACTCGTACCGTCTAAAAAAGCGTTGCGGTCTTTTGCCAAAGTTTGTCCTTCTTCCGCCGGGCGCAAATTGAGCACAAAGCGAAGGAGTCCTTCAATGACCATTGTTGCACTAAAAATGATCAGCCCGGTAAGGATGATTTTTTCGAGCGAAAGATTAAATACCTCGGCAAGGGTATCATAACCTGCAATGTTGCCTAGTGCCGCCATACTGGCCACAACCAGAAATATGGGGGCCGCAAATTGCATAATCCGGGCGAATACTGCACTGGTCAAAGGTTCGCGAAACCACTGCCGGTCGCGGAAACCGACCGAAAAAACAAACAAGCCCAGGGATATACTTTCCAATACCATGAACCAGCGAAAAATGACCTGATTGGCA
Source organism: Chitinophagales bacterium (assembly GCA_013298445.1). GTDB lineage: Bacteria > Bacteroidota > Bacteroidia > Chitinophagales > Saprospiraceae > Haliscomenobacter. The sequence goes on from JAAFHQ010000634.1 coordinate 4,139, forward strand.
ATGGCTGATTTAAGCATCAAGTGTACAAAAAACAGCGCACCAACGAGATAAATGCTCCAGCGGATATTGGGGATGACAAACCTGGGCACAATGACGACAAAGGGGACGACCAGTGCCATCACAATCATTTCACTAA
>JAAFHQ010000635.1 GCA_013298445.1 Chitinophagales bacterium
TTTGGTTCAACAAACCAATTTAACACCAGGTAATACAGAGATTAACCTGAGCAACTTACCTTCAGGAATTTATTTTCTGAAAGTATCTCAGCAAAACGGGAAACCTATTGAAGCCTTCAAAGTGGTCAAAGCCCACTAAGAAAACAAGACATAAATTGACTTTATCGGGCTTGGCCCCTTTTAACTTTTAATCCTATTGGCATGAAAAAATTATTACTCTTTTTGATTGCTGTCAGCCTGATTGGTGGACTCACTCTATCAGCACAGAGTACTTCTGCTCAAGGAATGAACTATCAGGCGGTGGCCAGAGATGCCTCCGGGCAGGTCATTGCCAATCTTCCCATTTCATTGAAGATTTCGCTGGTATCCAAAAATGGGGACCAGACCGAATACTATACGGAAACCCACCAGGTGCAAACCGACCAAACTGGCTTATTCAAAGTTGTGATTGGTGAGGGAAAAGAAGCCGTTGGCAAATTAGCTGATGTGCCATGGGCAAAAGATCAGGTATGGCTCAATATCGCATTGGATGCCAATGGTGGAAAGAATTTCGCCTTGGTTAGTTCTGCCAAACTACTTTCCGTTCCTTATGCTTTCCATGCAGCCACTGCTTCACAGATTGTGGATGAGGCTAGCGCAATTGACCTGCCAACTGAAAAGAACCAATCTATTTATTGGACTACTGGTGGTAACACCAATACTCGCCCTGCTACCCATTTTGTTGGTACCCGGGACAACCAGGATCTTGTTTTAAAAACCTTTAACACCACTCGGGTAATTTTGACCAAAGGCGGCCAAATGCAAGTGTACAGTGGTGTAACTGGTCCCGATAGTGACAAAGCCAGCTATCCAGTCACTGTCGAAGGCAGCGATCAAGGGATTTACATCAAAGTCAACGGATCAAGAAGTGGAGACAATAACTTTGTTACTTTCGCTGATGATGAAGATATCTGGGGCCGCATTGAAGGCCAGACCATTGCTGAGTTGGAAGCCAGCCCAGAATACCAAACACAGGTAGCTTTATTTACCCTGCAAGCTGTTTCTTTGGCCGCGCAAGTGGTAGCCTTTACCGCTGAAGCGATTGGTTTGGCTGCTTCAGGTGTAGGTGCGGCTGCTGCCGTTGGAGCAGTCGCCAATGGTGTTGCACTAGGGGTTGAAGCCGCTGCTTTGGCTACCGAATGGGCCACTTGGGAATCAAGAATTCGAGCCAATATTGGGGTTACGTACGAATCAGGATCCGGTGACTATGCCGAATGGTTAGAGCGTAAAAAAGGTGAACGCGACATGCAATATGGTGAAATTGTAGGGGTGAAAGGTGGCTTGATCTCCCTAAACACCAAGTCAGTAGATCACTTTATGGTGGTATCTACCCGCCCAATCGTGTTGGGTAATTCACCTCAACCAGAAAAAGCTGCAAGTTTTGAAAAAGTAGCCTTTATGGGGCAAGTACCTGTAAAAGTAGCGGGTGCCGTAGCAGTTGGTGATTACGTTTTGCCTTCTGGCAACAATGATGGTTTGGGTATTGCTATTCACCCTAATGACATGAAGTTGGGCGATTATTCCCGCATTGTTGGTGTTGCCTGGGAAGCAGCCAAAGAAGCTCCGTTAAACTATGTAAACGTTGCAGTAGGCATCAACAGCAACGACCTTACCCGCAAAGTAGACGAGTTGAACCAAAAAGTAGAGCAAATCATGGCCTATTTGGAAGGTAAGGCCCCCCTCAATGCTGATGGAACAATAATGGCTAACGCACCAATTGCCAAGCCAGAGACCACTTTGGCTAAAATGTTCACCGATGAAGAATTCGATCAGATGATTGATAAAAATGCTGGTTTCTTCACTGAAATGTACGCCGAGGCAAAGAAAAATTTGATCAAGCAGGGGTATGACTTGAGTGCAAATCCTAAAATGGCGGAGATGTTGGACAACCCACTTCCCTTCATCAAAGAAGTGCGCCGTGATCCGGCTTACCTTACCCAGTGGGCCTTAGTGGATCAAAAAATCAAATCTAAAAAATAGGTCAGCAACGAGAGTCAATCTAGTTTTCCTATTGATTAAATTGTAAGGGTATGAAAAAGATTTTATTGATTCTAAGCATATTTAATGTCTTGTTGATTCATGCTATATCGGGGCAAACCAGCAGTGCCGTCCCAGGCATGAATTATCAAGCCGTTGCGCGCGATGCCTTTGGTAAGTTGTTGGCCAAACAACCCATTGCGCTCAAAATTTCTTTCAGTTCCGATAATGGTGGAATCAAATCTCACTATTCCGAAATCCATCAAGTGACTACGGATGAACTGGGTTTGTTTAGCCTGGTGATTGGTGAGGGAAAAGAGTCGGTGGGTGCCTTAACCGAAGTCCCCTGGGCCACTGAGCAAATTTGGCTCCAAGTGGCAATAGATGCTGCTGGTGGACGTGATTTTGCATTAATGGGCAATGCTGAAATGCGCACCGTACCTTACGCTTTTCATGCAGCCACCGCATCCCAGTTGGTGAATGAATCTACAGCGATAGAGCTACCAACTGAAAAGAACCAGTCCATTTATTGGCACACTGGTGGAAACACTTCCACCCGTCCTGCAACCCACTTTTTGGGTACTCGGGACAACCAGGATTTGGTTTTTAAAACCAACAATGTCACTCGGGTTAAGCTAACCAAAGAAGGGCAAATGCAGATCATCAGTGGCGTTAGTGGTGTGGATAGTGACAAAGCGAGTTATCCCTTGACTGTTGAAGGCAGCGATCAGGGCATTTACATTCAGGTGAATGGTTCCAGAGATGGGGACAACAACTTTTTGACTTTTGCTGACGATGAAGACATCTGGGGCCGGGTAGAAGGACAAACCATTGCTGAACTGGAAGCCAGCCCAGAATACCAAACGCAAGTTGCACTCTTTACACTCTCTGCTGTTTCTCTTGCGGCTACCTTGGTTGCAACCATTGCGGAAGCAGCTGGTCTGTATGCAGCAGCCGTAGCAGCCGCAGCAACGCTTATCTTGGCCTTCGCTACCCCCGGGTTTGTCGCAGCAGGAGTAGCGCTTACAGCCAATGCCGTAGTCATCGGCGTTGAAGCCGCGGCGTTGGCAGTGGAATGGTCAACCTGGGAGTCCAGAATTCGGGCCAACATTGGCGTTACTTATGAATCTGGATCAGGTGACTATGCCGAATGGCTGGAGCGTGCCAAGGATGAACCAGACCTACACTTTGGAGACATCGTAGCGGTAAATGGTGGAAAAATTTCACTCAACACCAGCACTGGCTCTCACTTCATGGTGGTATCCAGACGTCCTATCGTTTTAGGGAATGCACCTCAAGCAGACAAGCAGTCCTTCTTCGAAAAAGTGGCGTTTATGGGTCAGGTTCCAGTAAAGGTTGCGGGTAAAGTAGAAGTAGGAGATTACATCATTCCCTCTGGAAACAATGACGGGGTAGGTATCGCGGTAAATCCGGCCAAAATGATGATTTCTGACTACGCTAAGGTAGTAGGTGTAGCCTGGCAGGCCGCCAAAGATGCTCCGCTCAACTACGTTAATATTGGGGTTGGATTGAATTCTAATGGCCTGGCACCCAAAGTTGAAGAGATTTCCAATAAGGTAGACAACATCCTTGCTTACCTAGAAGGGAAAGCGCCTTTGCGCAGCAGCACCGAAATCAGCGCTACTCCTGCTCCTGCTCTTGGTAATACTTCTGCACCAGCTATGAAATTGTTGACTGACGAAGAGTTTGACCAATTCCTCGATAATAACGCGGATGCTATCAAACAAATCATGCAACAAACCAAGGCTGAATTGATCAAACAAGGCCGCAATTTCGACAATAGCCCGAAACTGGATGCTTTTTTGAACGACCCAATTCCTACCATTAAGGAGATGCGGAGAGATCCAAACTACTTAACTCAATGGGGAGTGGTTGATCAGAAATTCCTGAAGAAAAAATAATCATCTTTTGTCCATAGGGGTCTCCCCTACTCTAACGCCGCCTAAAGTTTCCTCTAGGCGGCGTTTTTTTTTCATTCCAACAGAAAACCTTATTCTAACACCTCCTCAATCCTCCACATTATATTCTGCATTTAATTTTTTTTCCAAATCAAACTATATTTTCAGTATCGATTGAAAACATAAGTAATTAACAATCAATCTATTATTTTTTTATTTAGACTTCGTACAAATAAATTCATTACAAACCTTTACTTTGCAATACTGTTAATAATTTGAAAATGCTTTGATACTTTTGCTCCTGAATTCCCATTGACACAATTTTGACTGAACAAG
>JAAFHQ010000636.1 GCA_013298445.1 Chitinophagales bacterium
AATCACCAGGGTATCTTCCAATAATCCCCGTTGTTTGAGGTCGGTGATCAAGGCTGCGGAAGCTTGGTCTACGTCTTTGGCCTGGCCTCCCATTTCATTGGGCAGGTTGCCGTGCTGGTCCCAACCCTGGTGGTAAAGTTGCACAAAACGTACTCCCCGCTCAGCCAAACGCCGCGCCAGCAAACAATTGGCGGCATAAGTACCAGGCACCAGACAATCGGGGCCATACAATTTTACGGTGCTATCCGATTCATCCTTCAGGTCCATCAACTCGGGTACAGAAGTTTGCATGCGGTAAGCCATTTCGTATTGTTGGATGCGCGCCAGGGTTTCGGGGTCCCCCATTTGTTCGTAGCTGTTTTGGTTCAGCGCCGCAATTTGGTCCAACATTTGCCGCCGCTCGGCTTGGCTCATGCCTTCCGGGTCTTTGAGGTACAACACGGGGTTTTTGCCCCCGCGCAGCATTACGCCCTGGTGCACTGAATCCAGGAAGCCACTGCCCCAAAGGTGGGCGTACAAGCCCTGGCTATTGCCCTTGCCCCGACTGGTCAATACCATAAAAGCGGGCAGATTTTCATTCTCGCTACCCAGCCCGTAACTCATCCATGCACCCATACTCGGGCGACCGGATTGTTGGTTTCCGGTTTGAAAAAAGGTGATGGCCGGGTCGTGGTTGATGGCTTCGGTATTCAGGGTGCGGATCACACAAATGTCGTCGGCGATTTTGCCGATGTGTGGGAAAAAGTCGCTGATCCAGGTGCCGTTTTGCCCGTATTGTTTGAAATTGATGTAAGATGGTGCGATTGGGAAGGCAGTTTGCCCGCTGGTCATCCCGGTCAGGCGTTGGCCTTGCCGGATGGATTGAGGGAGCTCCTGTCCAAACATCTCGCGGAGTTTGGGCTTGTAATCAAAGGTTTCCAATTGGGAAGGTGCGCCCGACTGGAAGAGGTAGATGATGCGTTTGGCCTTGGGGGCAAAGTGTGACAAGCCAGGTAGCATGGCTGCCACGTCGTCTTCATTGCCTTTCCACAAATCGGGAATCAACAAGGAGCCAAGGGCCAGTGAACCAATACCGATGCTCATTTTGGAGAAAAAAGCCCGGCGGTTGATATTGAGTTTGGATTCGAGAATTTCCTTTTGCATGATCAAACTACTTTGTGATGGTTTCATCCATGTTGTAAATGATTTGGACCACTTCGCTGAGGGCAGCGCATTCGCTGGGGTTGACACCTTTGGCCTGGGCGACTTCGCCGACCTGGAGCATTTGTTCAGCCCGGGTTTTATCGGACTGTAAAGTTTTGAGCCGCTTTTGATAATAAGCCAGCAGTTGCTTCAGTTCCGAACCTTCCGGACTGCGGGTCAGGATGCGTTCAAAAGCCTTGCTGACTGCTGTCTCCCCACTGCCCGTTTTTTTGAGCAAGTTAGCTGCCAACCAACGTGCTGCTTCCAACATTTGAGGGTCGTTCAGCATGTTGAGCGCTTGCAGAGGCGTGTTGGTGCGGGTGCGTTTGGGCGTGCAGTAGTCGCGCATTGGGGCATCGAAGGTCAGCATGAAGGGTGGGGGAGCGGTGCGTTTCCAGAAGGTATACAAACTTCGGCGATAGAGTTTTTCTTTTTTATCCTGCTTGTAAAACATCAGCGGCCCACGCCCAGGGTTGGTGTCTTCCCACAAACCTTCGGGTTGATAGGGTTTTACACTCGGTCCACCCACTTCGGGGTTGATTAGACTAGAGGTAGCCAACCAGTTGTCGCGGATCATTTCGGCGCTCATGCGCATGCGTGGCCCACGGGCGAGGTAGCGGTTTTCTGGATCAACTTCCTGCTTGCGTTTGCTGATGGCAGCGGATTGCTGATAGGTTTCGGAGAGCACAATTTGTCGGATCAGGCGCTTGACGTCCCAGCCATTGTCGCGGAAATCGACGGCCAACCAGTCAAGTAGCTCGGGATGGGTAGGCAATTCGCCCTGGTTCCCAAAGTCTTCCGAAGACTTGACGATACCTGTGCCAAAAAACTCCATCCACATGCGGTTGGTGAATACCCGGGCAGTCAGGGGGTGTTTGGGACTGAACAGCCAGTCAGCCAGTCCCGCGCGATCGGCTTTGAATTTTTTGTCAAAAGCCAACACGGATTTGGGCGTTCCACGCTCTACGGAATCTCCGTGGGCATCGTATTGACCTCTTTTAAGGACAAAAGTGGTGCGCGGCTTGGCCATTTCCTCCATGATCATTACCACCGCAGTATCGGTCGGCTTTTTGTTGATGAAAGGCAAAGTGTCGCGTACCGTGGAATTGTGGATGTACATGCGGGGTGGATCGGCCAGCGATACGGCGGAAATATCGCCATATAGCCCCACTTCGGGCACACTATTGAAAAAGGAAAACAACTCGTAATATTCCTTCTGGGTAATTGGATCGTACTTGTGGTCGTGGCATTTGGAGCACTCCATCGTCAGGCCCATAAAGGCTTTGCTGAAGGTGTTGGTGCGGTCGGTCACGTATTCAATGCGGTACTCCTCCTGAATGACGCCCCCTTCCTGGGTGATTTTGTGGTTGCGGTTGAAACCCGTGGCCAGCAACATTTCCTTGCTTGGGTTGGGCAACAAATCCCCAGCGATTTGCCAACTCACAAAGCGGTTGAAGGGCATGTTGGTATTGAAAGCGTGGATGACCCAGTCGCGCCAGGGCCACATGGTACGTGGCCCGTCATCCTGATAGCCGTGCGAATCGGCGTAGCGGGATACGTCGAGCCAATGGGTGGCCATTCGTTCGCCAAAAGTGGGCTGCTTCAAGAGATAATCGACCAGGCGACGGTAATTGGCTGGAGAATCATCTGCGCCAAATTTTTTCATCACCGCTTCAGTAGGCGGCAATCCGGTAAGGTCGAGACAAACGCGACGGATCAAACGTGGCCATTCTTCACGCTCGTTGGGCTCCAGGCGCAGGTCCTGCATTTTGGCGAGCACCCAACGGTCGATGGGGCTTTCCCAGTTTTTGTGCTTGACTTTGGGCAGTGGAGCTTTTTTAGGCACTATAAAAGCCCAGTGTTTTTGGTAATTCGCACCTTGGGCAATCCAACGCCGGATGATGGTTTTTTCCGTTTCGTTCAGGCTAAGATTGCTGTTGGGGGGCGGCATGATTTGATCGGGGTCTTCATGGTTGAGGCGGCGCCACATTTCGCTGCTCTCTGGTTTGCCGGGTACAACCACAAACTGGTCTTTGTGTTTCTCCAAAGCCTGGAACAACCCTTCTTTGGTATCCAGCCGCAAATCTGCCTCGCGCTTCTGGGCATCGGGCCCGTGACACTTGAAGCAACGGTCGGACAAAATGGGTTTGACGTGGAAATTAAAATCGACAACATCGGGAAGGGCGGTTCCCAGGGCGTCGGGGCCTTTGGCGCATTCCGACAGCAGCACAATACTGCCAATGGCGCCTAATCCAGCTAGCCACAGCCAATGTTTTTTGGTTTTATTGCCTCTCTGCATGATCCTTTGTAGTTTAATCAATCACCTTAGTATTGGCGAAAATAGGGAAATCCTTTTGCCCTAGGTGAAGATTAATAAAAAATTTTAAAAATATCCTTTTGGCCGATCAAAAGAATGATATGCTAAGATAGAAAAATTGTGAAAGGAATTATTTGGAAAATTATGCACACGGCAAAGTATAGCACTATTGGTGCAAAAGCGTAGTAATGGCCAACTTCATGGTTAAACCAAAACTTAGGCGTAGCCAAAATCCATGTTTCACCGTTTCAACACCTCCCGATAACTCACCAATTTTATCCCCTTTTTCACCAATGCCTCCTTCACTTTTTCGCTGGTAAAAATAGTCGTCACATCCTGGCGGCCCTCGGCTACATCCTCGTACCCAATGTGGTGAATAGCCCGCAATTCGGCGTTGTCGAGGCCGGGATGTTCCACGTAGACGTAGGTTTTACCCGCCTCCAACTTGTCCAACATATCGATGAAACCCTGAATGCGTTGCTCGGTGGTTTTTTTGCCAAAATCAAAACCCGTGTAGCTGATTTGGTGATCCTGCAGGGCATCCACATCCACCATGGGGAGCTTGTACTCGGCAGCTACCCGGCGCGCCATGGCTTTCACGGCAGGGTCGAAGCCCGTGCTGTTCATGTGGCCAGAGATGTGGCTCAGGTTGGGGATGTATTTTTTGGCCATTTCAATCTGTGCCCGCAGTTCTTTTTCAATGTCCTCAATTTTCCAGGCATTGGTCATCACCG
>JAAFHQ010000637.1 GCA_013298445.1 Chitinophagales bacterium
CGCCGGATAGACCTGCATGGAAGTACCGATGATGATTAAGTGGTCACATTCCCCCACCAGTCGGGCGCCTTCGGAGATTTTGGGAACCATCTCCCCAAACCAGACGATGTGTGGCCGCAGTTGTTTCCCTTTTTCGCAAAGATCACCCAGGTTCAGGTCATCCTCCCAATGGTAAATCAGATTTTCATACGCCGAACTGCGTACTTTGCGCAATTCTCCATGCAAGTGAATGATAGAGGTACTGCCTGCTCTTTCGTGCAGGTCGTCCACATTTTGGGTCACAATATGGACCTCGTATTTTTGTTCCAATTCGACCAAGGCATGGTGCGCCGCATTGGGTTCCACCGTTTTAAGTTGCTGCCGGCGTTGGTTGTAAAAGTTAAGCACCAAACCGGGATTTTTACGCCAACCCTCAATGGAAGCCACCTCCATAATGTCGTGTTGCTCCCAAAGTCCATTGGCGTCACGAAAAGTACTGATGCCGCTTTCGGCACTCATCCCGGCGCCAGAGAGGACCACGATTTTTTCCTTTCTCATGGGTAGTCTAGTGAAATTTATGCCAATATAAGGCACTTGTTGAAAACATTTTCATCTCTTCCTTCCTTATAGTGGTAAATAAAACGCCCATGAAGACCAATTTAAACCTTGCCCTTTCCCTATCTGGTGGTGCGGCAAGGGGTGCTTATCAAATCGGAGTATGGCAAGCCTTGTACGAAAATGGTTTTCAAAACAATATTAAGGTAGCTACGGGTTCTTCGGTAGGTGCCATCAATGCGGCCCTTATCACCCAAGGCGATTTACCCAAAGCACTCGACCTTTGGACGAATAGCCAACCGGAAGAAGCTTTTGATCAACTGCGCGAAAAACCGGAAGAAGGGTATTTGGGTTTGGTCAAAGACGGACTGCTCAATCGGGGCATTCGCATCAATGGCTTGAAAAAAATACTCCGCAATGCGCTTAATGAGCAGAAGATCCGCAATTCCAATATTGATTTTGGCCTGGTGGTGTACAACCTGACCCAACGGCGAGGAGAATCATTCTTTCAGGAAGATATCCCCAAAGAATTATTGGTGGAATACATCATCGGCAGTGCCAGTTTCCCTGCTTTTCAATCCCATCAAATTGGTAAAAACAAGTACATCGACGGTGGCCTGTACAAAATCATGCCTGTTGATTTGACCTTTCAAAAACCCAACATTGACCTTTTGATTGGTATCGACGTCGCCGAGGCCTCCAAGTTTTTGCCTTTGCTGTGGGGAATGAAACGCAAATACGGGGAAAAGCTCCTGTATTTGCGTCCATCCCGCGCCTTGCCCAATCCAGCCAATTTCTCGGCAAAAGCAAGGGCGGTGCAGTTGGAAATTGGTTACCATGATGGGCTGGAACTGATCAAAAAGATTACTTCTTAGACCTTAGTAATTGGGCAAAAACAAGGGCTTATTTTTTTTATCGCCCTTCGTTTAGTTTTTTGTTCCAGAAATAGTAAAATGGCAAGCCTGTGGCAATTAGAGCCAACCCCAAAAGGGCTTCACGTGGCTGGTTGATCAAGGTGTTTCCGATTAAAACGACACAAAAAAAGATAAAGACCACCGGAACAACAGGATAACCCCAAACGCGATAAGGGCGATGAGCATCGGGCATTTTACGCCGCAAAATAAACACCCCCATAGTTGTGGCACCATAAAACAGGAAGGACGCAAAAATGAGCATGTCCGTCAATTGATCAAAACTGCCGGAAAATACCAATCCGCAAGTCCAGATACACTGATAAACCAGGGCTTTGCTTGGCGTTTGATAAGTAGGATGAATTTCATCAGCGCCTTTAAAAAACACCCCTTCTCCTGCCATGGCAAAATAGGTGCGAGCAGCCAACAAAATGGTGGTATGGGTTGAAGCCAGGGTGGTTACCAAAATCAAAATCGAAATAAAGTACCCTCCACCTGCACCCCAAAAGGATTTGATGGCCTCAACCGCAGCAATACTATTGGTTGATTTTTTGATTTCAATGAGTTGGTCCACTGGCAGCAATACCAAATAAGTAACATTGGCCAAAATGTACACGGTGATTACCGTCATTACGCCCCAAAACAAGATGATTGGTAAATTCCGGTTAGGATTTTGAATTTCTCCACCAATGTAGCCAATTGTATTCCAACCTTCATAAGCCCAAAAAGCAGCCAACATGGCCGTAAACATAGCTGAAACCAAGGTTCCCCAACCGGGGCTTACATATCCAGTAGCATTTTGACTCAGTCGACTCCAATCGGCCTGGCCACTGCTCAAGCCAAATACAACGATGGTCATGATGCCCAGGAGCACCAGTATTATCAACAATTTGCTGATTTGCCCTCCGAGTTTTACCCCTCGAATGTTGACAAACGTAAGCAATACAATGATAGCTACAGTAAAGAGTTTAACCCCCAGATTGTCAAAAGGGTAGATCCAGCCACCTATGTTGATGCCTGCCCATTGTGGCAATATTTCTGGAATTGGAAAAAGCGAATTAAAAGATTGGGTAAATACGTAGGCAATCGAAGCAATGGCAGCAGTTTTAATTACTGCGAAATTAGCCCAGCCAAATAAAAAAGCAAAAAACTTGCCGTATATTGTTCGATAATAGCGGTATTCACCGCCTGTTCCAGCCAACAAACTTGCTACTTCGGCGTTGCTAATCGCTCCAGCCAAGCTGATTAATCCGCCGAGCAACCAACAAATCATAACCAACCAAGGCGATTGAAGGGTTTCAGACATGGGTGCTACTTTTTTGTAGACTCCTGAACCGATCATCGAACTTATGATCAAGGCTATTGCTGTTGGCAAGGTAATGGCTGCGGCCAGTTGTTTGGTGTTGTTGGTGTTTGACATACTCAATCTTGTAAAATTTTTCTTCCTAGTTGGTTCCAAAAATACAACCCCATGGCAAAGTGACAAGATTTATTTTCCCCTAATTCTAAATTCATAAAAATGCTGAACATTGTGAACCAAACAATCAAGAGAATAATGATTCTCTTTACCCTATGGAACTTTGTAATTATTGGTCATGCCAGTTCTTTTTCGTTCCCAAATGCACCTGTTCTTCCAAGAGTAACCACTACCGAACCTGCACACTATGATTTTACGTATGACGATGTTGACTTTATGCTACAACTGATTGAGAAACACCGCAATCTTAAGCCCTCCAATGCTTTTTTGGACTATGGTGTGATGTTTTTTCCTGAAACCAATCCGTCTACCAACCAATTGCGGTTAATTGCCAGAGCTTGTGTTGTTTTTCCTTATGAAGCGGTACCGCTGAATCTGCCGGGGAATTATTTTCCAGGAGTGCTAAGCGGCGAGAATTTTTTCGATGATGGCTTTTTAAAAACTTTTAAACAGGATCCGAAACTAGCCAATGGTGCTGCTCAGGCTTATACCTTTGCAGTAGTGTACGAAAATCAGTTACAAATTTTACTTTCAGGGTCAGCCACGGTAGGCATAAAGGCTTATCAAGCGAAAGTAGATTATGGTGCGCAAGTTGCGCCAGCCACAACTTCCATTTTTTACAATCTCAATATAGTGAATGCCATTCCAGGAATTGGATTTGGACATGGTAGCATGTTTTTTCTCGCCTATCCCTGTCCACCAATTTGGCGAGAGTAATAAAGCTATTCATCGAACAAATCCTACCTACAGGCGAAAATCCGGGCATTCTTTACTGGGTTTTCGCCTTCTTTTTTAACTTGCCTGAGAATTAAGCACATCTACCTTTTCTCGTGGCAAAGACACCTATTATTCCTACCATTTATTGCTTATGCTCCTGTTTGTTCTTGAGCATCACCGGCTCCATTTTCGCCCAAAATCTGAGATTCAATGAATTAAGCACCAAAAATGGACTCGAAGACACTAAAATAGTTTTTGTTCATAAGGATTCCAGAGGATTTACCTGGATTGGGACCCTAGGTAGCCTTTACCGTTTTGATGGTTCCGAAGTATTGACCTACGGTCCGGAAAAAGGAGTCAATGAGCCCTTTCTTCAAAGTTCAATGTTTGAGGATAAGCGAGGAAATTTGTGGTTTTGTACTTTCAATAAACTTTTTTGCTATGAGCGATTACGGGACACCTGTCTTTCCTTCGGAGGTTTTCGTGAAAAAAATGGTGCGGAGACCCTCGCTGATTATGGGTTAATTCACCTGGATAAACAAGACCAACTATGGGTAACAGCGGGTGGTAATGTTTTTCGATTGAAT
>JAAFHQ010000638.1 GCA_013298445.1 Chitinophagales bacterium
GTAATCAGACCCTGCTTTTGTTTTGCCGGCAGACTTATCCGCAGGTTTCTTTTTTTGGTTTTTACTTCCTTTATCTTTACTCATCTCTGTTTGTGTTTGGTTGGTATGTGAATACTGGGGTTCTTGATTCGGGCTTAGCCAATGGCTTTGCCTTGAAAAACAACCAAAAGTAAAGGGATTGGGTGGCGGATGTATTACACAAATCTGGCAATAAATTACATGATTCACAGATTCGTTTTTTTTTGAATTTAGCTATTCATAGCCGCTTTTAATTTAATTCTTGTTGTCCACTGTGAGGTCTTTCAGGGCTTTGCCGAGTTCATCCATATCGTGGTTAAATTCCCGTTTGAACAAGGCCCAATCGGTATTGGAGTTTTCGTAGTCGTTCATCCAGGTACGCATGCCGATGTTTCTCTGCTCCAGGGTATCGATGCGCTGGGTATAGACCACGTCCAACTTTTGACCCGAAGTTTTTTTCTTCTCACGGAGTTCGACGATGCGGATTTCGTTGGCTTTGATTTTTGCTTCGGTGTCCGTGCGGAATTTTTGCCATTCTGCGGCGTCAACTGCGTTTTTATCGGCAGTCATTTTATCCTCCTTGGCCTCGGCCAGTTCTTTCTGGGCGTCTTCCACGTTGGTTTCCGCAGCGTCTGCTTTTTGTTCTGGCGTCTGGCAGCCTGTAAGGGTGAACCCAGCCATCAAGGTAGCAGCTATAACCAGGTTGAAAATTGGTTTTCTCATAGTAGGTTATCGTTTGAATGTTATCACCTTACAAAGGTGCGGTTATTGAATGGATAAGATGTTACACAATTCCGGAAGAGAGTTACACGATTCACACATTTTCCAGGCTTATGCGTTTTTTGTATTCGCGCATTTTTTTAAAATGCATTGGGGTGAGCCCGGTCATTTTTTTGAACTGTGCTGACAAATGGGCTACGCTACTGTAATTCATAACATTAGCAATCTCTTTCAAGCTCAATTCATCGTACAACAGCAGTTCTTTGGTCCGTTCTATTTTGTGCAAAATGATGTAATGCTCGATGGTGGCACCCTTTACCTCGGCAAATAATTTGGAGAGGTAATTGAAGTTGTAATGCAATTCGCTGCTGAGGTAGTCCGAAAAATTGACCAGTAGTGGTTCATTGCTGTAATGAATCCTTTCGATGACGCTGTGTTTGATTTTTTCTATCAAGATGTTTTTTTTGTCATCGATCAAGGCCAAACCTGATCTCTTCAGCGCTCGATCCAATTTAGCGTATTGTTCGGTGCTTAGGTTTTCCTTCATTTCCACCTCTCCTAAATCGATGGTACTGTAGTGAATTCCGAGGTTATCTAGTTCCGTTTTCACCAACAACTTGCAGCGCAAAGAAACCATGTATTGAATATAGATAGTCATTCAGGTAGTTGCTTTTCATTAAAAAATCAGCTTCTAACTCAATATTCAGTAGAGACGCACGGCCGTGCGTCTCTACAATCCGGAATCATCCACCATTTTTTGCGTGCCCCCGATTTGGTCATGTACACAAATGAAATTCATTGTGCAAGCAGTAAATCGCCTACACAATGAATCGCGAAATCACACATTGTATAAAAAAATATTTTCAATGCCAATCAGCTATGTACTTCAACCAAACTGTCACGTAAAGTTCTGATCTTGCTAAGCCCGGCACTGATCGACAAGTATTGCTTATTCAAGAGCGTTTGTTGCTCTGAGCCCAGAAATTCGAGATTGTTATTCAATGCTTCGTAGTAAGCGTCTACTGCGATATTCTCGTCGTACTCACAGGAATTGAGGAGGCTGATGCGGTCATTTTGGGTAAACACGCCTTTGATGTCCTTCCAGACCTGGGAGAAGGTATTGCTGAAGCTGCCCTCCCCTTCGATTGGTTCTCCACCCATCTTGCGAATGTCATAAATGAGCTCCCGTTTGCATTTGAGACTGGCCTGGGCCAGGTGAAAAAACAAGGATTTTAAGTCAGCATCGGTGGTCTCCTTGGAGGCTGTTTCATATCCTTCCATCCGGTTGTTGTTGATTTTTATGAGTGTGTTAAACACTGCAACCGCTTTATCTTGCTTCATTTTTTTTGATTTAATAGGCTCATTAATTGACTACCATTGATCCTCCAAATGGAGCACCATCATGGGGATATCGGTAGAAATGGCCATGTTTTGAATGACACTTTTGTAGAGTAAAGTTTCCCAAAAGCCACGGTGTCTGCTGACAAACACTATCAGATTGATGCGGTGTGCTTCGCTGTACTTTTCCAACTCTTTGATGATGTCGGTACCGTACAGCGAATGAGTTTGGTAGGACAAGTGGGGACTGATCGAGGAAAAAAGCCGACTCCAATTGATGTCTTCCACACTACTATCCCCCTCATATCCGGCACTATCGATGTGGACAAAATGGGTGGCGGCCTCAACTTGCAGGGCAAAATTAGTGGCATCACCAATCATGCTGCTCGTCATCGATCGGTAGTTGCTGGCATACATGATCCGCTCAATGCCCATCCAGGACGCTTCACGGGGCACCAGGATAACCGGGCAATGCGCCTTGGTAGCCACCTTAAGGGAGGTGGACCCAGAGATTCTGGATAAAAAGTCCTGTAGCCCAGTAGTACCAATCACGATCAAATCGGTATCTTCCTGGCCCGACAATTCCAATAAACTATCCACAGCGTTGCCCCGCAGGATTTGGGTTTTTACTTTGTTTTTGGTTATGACCCCAGCGCCAATGGTGTCGTTCTCTTTGATGAAGATGCCAAAAGCTTCATCCAATTGGGTTTCTTCCGTTGCCGCGAAGGGTTCAAAGTTCTCTTCCGAGGTAGGAAAAAAATACTCCCTAACGTGCACTACCGTCAGCGTGGCATCAAGCGCTTCGGCCAGGCCTTGGGCGTATTGGAATGCGTTGCGGGCAGTTACTGAAAAATCAGTGGGAACGATGATGTTTTTGATCTTTTTCATGGATGTTTTGCTTGTTCACTGAAACCGATAACCTAGGGAAACTTGTCCTACCGCATTTTTTCCTTCGCCCAAAAGCAGTTTTGCATTGTCTTTGCTCACATTGGCAAAGCCTTGATTGTAGCGGATCCCCAGTAATAGTTTGTTAAAATTGAAGCTAAACCCGGCAGTAAGACCTGCGTCAATTTTGTTAAAAGCATCGACAACAAGTACATTGTCGTTGTAGGTGGTGTATTCTGGCTTAGAGATCAAATAGGACGCAAAAGGGCCTACCTGCACATCTACGGGACCTAGTTTAAAAGCAACTGGAAGCAGAAAATCCACATAATCCATTTTCAGGTCCTGTTTATTGCCCAAATATTCAAAAGCAGTGCCTTTGATGGAATAACTCAATTCGGGTTGGATTGACATAAAAGTGGACACTACGGGAACATCGGCAAACAAACCCGCGTGGAAACCAAAGCGCTCGCGGCGGTCGGGTAGGTTTTCAAAGGCAATATTGCTGGCATTCAGGCCTGCACGAACGCCAAATTTGATTTGGGCCGAGGCTATAGCGGGCAACAAGAGGATAAACCCAAGGCCCAATATTAGAATGACTTTTAGTTTCAAGATTTGCATAAACTTTTTTTTTGAGTGGTTCAAATTCGTCAACTGACGTTTATTGCCCGGCTTCTTGTTTGGCTTCAGCCTTCATTTTTTCATTGGCTGAAATGGCGATCTCCACCCGGCGGTTTTGGGCACGGCTTCCCTCTGTGTCATTGGAAGCAATAGGCTGGTTTTCACCCATGCCCTGAACGCGTAGTCGGGAATTGCTCACCCCGTAGGCAGCCAGGTAATTGGATACCGTAGCGGCACGGTTTTCAGAGAGGGTCTGGTTGAAAGCACTAGAGCCTACATTATCGGTATGCCCTACGATGAGGAGATCGGTGTCAGGATTTTGATTAAGGGTTGTGGCAAAACTTTGCAGGGTTTCTTTGTTGGCTTCCAGTAAATTGGCTTTGCCAAAGTCAAACAAGAGCTGGCTGTTAAAAGTCAGCTTGATCCCCTCTCCTACCCGCTCTACGGTGGCGGCCTTGCCCAATTCTTCTTCCAGTTTTTTGGCCTGCTTGTCCATTTTGCTGCCAATCACCGCACCGACGGCACCACCTGCGGCAGCTCCAATAATGGCACCGATGGCAGTGTTTTTGCTTTTGTTGCCAAGGATGGCACCAATCACACCACCAGAAGCAGCACCAATGACTGCACCTTTGG
>JAAFHQ010000639.1 GCA_013298445.1 Chitinophagales bacterium
TATGTGGAAGGGACAGTTAAATAGAAGGGGTCTGGGTTCCAAGTTTGGCTGTATAAATTCACCATAAGGTTTAATTTTTTAAATCTAAACGATTAATTTAGCGTTTCGAAAAAAACAAACAGCTTATGCCATTGCGGGAAGAATTCCCAGAGGCGGGTTCAGATTACATGGGGGGTACCAGTGATGGCTACGAATACCAAACCATCTTTGCGGGCTCCCGCCTTCATGCGAGCTACGATATGGTAAGGCAGTTTTTGAAGGAAGAGGGATATGGAGACTTACCTATTCCGAAAGACGCCGAAGAGCTCAAACTATTTCGCCTGCCCTCCCGCAACAAACAACTCCTGATGTTTGAAGACAATGGCTACATCCACAATCCCATCAAAATCCTTTTTCCTTACGACGGGCGCAATAAAAACACACTGATCCTTTGTGTGTACAATGAAAAGGACCCGCAGCACTTGTTGAAGTTTCATCGGATTTTGGAAAGGAAAGCAGCAGTGGGAAAAAACCAGGCACAGGCGCAATAGTTTTTAAAGTAATCAACTGCGCAGAATTGCCTCATTCTTCTCAATCCGCATTAACAACTCCTCAAAATCCAATGCCTCATCTTTGAACAATTCTGGCACCAAATGCCCGTCCAGATCGGTAATAAAATCCTGGTCCTCGGGAAATTGCTCCATTTGATAGCCAAAGCTTTGCTGCGTGCAGAAATGCTCAACAGAAACAGCACCACGCACTTCCAGTTTTTGACCCAGGCTCAACCAGGTTCTCGCCTGCAAATCGCCACCTACCCACAACTTGCCCATACTTTCCGAATAGGCATAAATGACGTTTTCTACTTGTAAGTTGCCCTGAATCAATACCTCTCCCTCAATGATGAGGTTTTGGGCGCTGACGTTGCCAAAGACCAGGGTAAGGGGCCCATAGAATTCCAGGCATTTGCCGCAACTCAAATCACCCTGGATGACTTGTACCTCCTTGTCGGATAAAATCTCAAACCCCTCTGCGTGCCAGCCTTCTCGGGTAATGAGTGGGGGCAGGCCGCTCATCCAGTATTTGGGCGAGTCTTTTAATTCCTCCAGTTTATTGGCCATTTCAGCTACCAACACCCCGGTTTTGTTGCTGATATTTTCGAGCACTTGTTCGTAACTAAGCTCTTCACTGGCCTTGGCGGCCTGGTCTGCTTCGATGACCTCGAGCTGTTCGGCCGATAGAGTATGATAAGCCTGTGCGTCAATCAGCACTTCCCATTGGACGCCATCCCAAAGCAGGGCGCCACGGCTGCCCGCCACTAGCAGTACGCCGTCTTTTGCGTCGAGGGTTTCCGCAAAATCGTGTACCTCTTCGGGGGCATCCGCCCGTTGAACCTCATTGCCTTTGATTTCCCACAAATGTTTTTGTTGCCATCTGTTCAGGATGTTGTAGCGCCCCCAAAAACCGGTTGCCACAAAAATCCGCTCCTGACACTTGACTATGCTGCGGATCGGGTAAGTCATCTGCTCGGGCTGACTACGTTTGAGCTCGATCCAGCCAGCTAGCGTTTGCGCCAAAACCCGGCCAGTGCTGGTACCCAGATAGAGTTCATTTGGGGCAAAATGAGCGATACAGGTGATTTGCTCAGGCTCAGGCTGGTTTTCGTAAATGGTTGGACTTTGGTGTACAACTTTTTCTTTCAGAAACTGGCTGGGCTGAAAGCTGGTAGGATTTAACTGGTGGCCATCAAAATGGAATAAATCCCCTTGTTCATCCGCTATATAAAAATCATTGGCGGCAATGCCTGCGATGCGTCGGAAAATCCTGGGTTGTTTGCCGCTGAACTCAGCTATCAGGGTATAGGTATCTACTGCATCTCTGCGCCATACTTTCCCGCGGCCAATCAGGTACACGTAACCCTCGATGACGGTAGTATCAAAAACCATTTCACCCACGGCTTGCTCCACCGCAGATTCCTTACCACCCAGGCGCATAACTTGCCCCATGCGGTCCACTCCAACAATCTGCGCTTTAGGGAATTCGCTAATCACCGGCCTCAGGCTGTCCCAGCCTTCCCAGGGAATGGATTTGGCATAAACCTTGCCCTCGGGGCGATTGCGGAAAATAGACACAAAACCATCCCGCATTTCTCCATCAAAAAACAAGTCGAGTTCTTCCCCGTCCAATCCTTCGCGCAATTGGTAGTCGTCCTCTTTGAGGTGAAAGCGGATGGTATTGCGATCCTGGATCAAGGGGGTAAAGATCCGGTAGGTTTCGTGTTTGGCAAAAATCTGCTGATAGGTTTCCTGATCCAGGTATTTTGGGTCATGCAGGGACATGGGTAAAGGTTATTAGGTTTTGGTAGGAAAGAAGTGTCTAAAATTGATGATTTGTTCCAGGAAGGGCAAAAAAAATGAGCAGTTGACTGGCAACTCCTCATTTTTTTCTGCTTGAATCAGGCTCTAGTGCTCAGCCCGCATCTGCGGAAAGAACAACACCTCCTGAATCGTATGGTTATCCGTCATAAACATCGTCAAACGGTCGATACCGATGCCCAATCCCGAAGTAGGAGGCATACCATATTCCAGTGAACGCAAGAAATCTTCGTCCATGGCCATGGCTTCGTGGTCGCCACGAGCCGCCAATTGGAGTTGGTCTTCAAAGCGTTCGCGTTGGTCAATGGGGTCGTTGAGCTCGGAGTAGGCATTGGCAATTTCTTTACCACTAACAAACAATTCAAAACGCTCCACCAAACCCGCCTTGCTGCGGTGCTTTTTGGCCAATGGGCTCATTTCGATCGGGTAATCGATGATGTAAGTGGGCTGGATTAGGTTCTTTTCCACTTTGGCCCCAAAAATTTCATCGATCAATTTGCCACGGCCCATCGAGTTGTCGATGTCGATGTGCAGTTGTTTGCACAAATCGCGGAGTTGCGCTTCATCCATTTCTGAAATGTCTACTCCGGTGTATTCTTTGATCGAATCGTACATGCTGAGGCGGCGGTACGGCCCAGCGTAGTTGATTTCGTGCTCGCCGAATTTGAGCAGGGGGTTATCGTTGTTGATGGCGCGTGCGATGTGCTCCAGGCACTGCTCTACCATTTCCATCATCCAGTAGTAATCCTTATAGGCCACATAGATTTCCATGGCGGTGAACTCGGGGTTGTGGGTCCGGTCCATCCCTTCGTTGCGGAACATCTTGCCAATTTCGTATACGCCATCAAAACCACCTGCGATCAAACGCTTCAGATACAACTCGTTGGCAATCCGCATGTACAGCTTCATGTCTAGCGTATTGTGGTGGGTCTCGAAGGGGCGGGCAGCTGCACCTCCGTGGATGGGCTGCAAAATGGGCGTTTCCACCTCCAGCCAACCTTTGCCATCAAAAAAGCTGCGCATTGCAGTAATAATCCGGCTGCGGGTGATGAAGGCGGCTTTGATTTGTGGGTTTACGGTCAGATCCACATAACGCATGCGGTGACGCTGCTCAGGATCGGTGAAAGCATCGTAGACCTCGGTCTCGCCCGTTGTATCATTCACCCGGGTTTTGACCATAGGAAGGGGGCGCAGCGATTTGCTGAGCAGTTTCAACTCTTTAACATGCACTGTGATTTCCCCCATTCGGGTGCGGAAAATAAAACCTTTAACGCCAATGTAATCCCCAAAATCGAGCAAACGTTTCAATACAACATCATACATCTCGAAGTTTTCCCCATCGGCGATGTCACTGCGCGAAATGTAGAGCTGGATGCGTCCACTGCTATCCTGCAATTCAGCAAAAGTGACTTTCCCTTTTTCCCGTACCACCATCATCCGGCCAGCCAATGCAACGGCCTCGAACTGTTCTGGAGCGTCGTCGTTGAATTGCGCTTTAATCTCGCTTGCCAGGGCATTGACTACAAATGCTTCGGCAGGGTAGGGGTCGATGCCCATACTGCGCAATTCCTCCAGGTGTTCTCTTCTGACGATTTCCTGTTCGCTTAAATGCATGTGTGTTATTTTTGTCCCCACGACCAAAAGTCATGGGCTGAGTTTGCTCCCAAAGCCAAAGCTATGGGTTGTGTTTTGAGCTTCTATGTTCAACTTTGGGTTAAGAAGCTGCAAAAATAGAAAAACTTTTATGGGGCGATAAAAAATAAATTGTTCATTTTGCCGAAGGATTAGATCAATAAACGTTTCATTTCAAGTTTCTTATCTAATCCTTTGGCTCAAGAAAAATGAACATTTATTTTTGCC
>JAAFHQ010000064.1 GCA_013298445.1 Chitinophagales bacterium
CTGAAGGTTTTATTTTGGTGTATTCGCAACTATGCAGGCATTACCATTACCTCCTTTTGAAGATTACGAGCTCATCGATAGCGGCAATTTTAAAAAATTGGAACGCTTTGGGCCATACGTGCTTTCACGCCCCGAGCCGCAAGCCATTTGGTCGCCCGCACTGAGCGAAGCAGAGTGGAATAAAAAAGCCCAGGCTACTTTTAACCGCAAATCTGGTACCGCTGCAAGCGCAGAGGATGGCAACTGGGAACTCAAACCTGGCATGCCCGAACAATGGCATATCCGCTACCACCACGAAGCCATGCACCTGACTTTTCGGCTCGGACTTACGGCTTTTAAACATGTTGGTGTTTTCCCGGAACAGGCTGAAAACTGGAATTACATCTACCAGGGCCTACAACAAATGGACGTCAATCAACCCGTAGTGCTCAATCTTTTTGCCTACACGGGTGGTGCCTCATTGGCCGCCAAAGCTGCTGGTGCCGACGTAGTCCACGTGGATTCGGTCAAGCCTGTAGTGAGCTGGGCGCGCCAAAATATGGAAGCCAGCCAACTGAGCAATATTCGCTGGACAGTGGAGGATGCCTTGAAATTTGTGCGCAAAGAAGCCAAAAGAGGCCGCAAGTACCAGTCGATCATCCTCGATCCACCTGCATACGGCCGTGGCCCCGAGGGTGAAAAATGGTTGTTGGAAAAACACTTGCCTGAACTCTTGGAGCATTGTGGACAAATTCTGGACCCTGAGCACCATTTATTGATCCTCAATTTGTACTCGATGGGCTTCTCGGCCTTGATTGCCGAAAACCTGGTGAAACAATATTTTCCTTTTGCACAAGAGATAGAGAATGGAGAGTTGTATATTCGGGATCAAGGGGGGAGGAATTTGCCGTTGGGGGTTTTTGCTCGGTTTTGTAAAAAATAAGTGTTATTACAAATTAATAAAAACTTTTTTTAGTAAAATCAACAAAAACACACTATTTTTGGGTTTAATACTCACCTAAACCCAGGAATATGGCGAAACCTATTGACTACGACGCGCTGCTCAAAGATTTCATTACCGATTTCTTCCCAGACCTTATTGCATTTGCTAACCCGCTTCTGTACGCGGCTATTGATTGGGATCGAGGGTATGTTTTTCTTGAGCAAGAATTGATTAATGCGCTACGTGGGAAATTTAAAGTGCGAGGCAAACGAAGGCAAACCGATAAATTGGTCAAGGTATACCTCAAAAATGGACTGGAGCACTTTGTATTTGTGCATATTGAATTCCAGCATAAAAAAGAGAAAGGCTTTGGGCGGCGTATGTTTGTCTATCGGGCATTAATTGGATTGCGCTATGGATTGGATAATATCACCGCGATGGCCATTTTTACTGGCGCGCCTCCTCCTGCGGAAGAACGCAGTTACTATAGCGATACTTTTGGTACAAGTATCGAGTATAAATTTGGTACAGTCATCGCTGCAGAATTAGAAGAAGACCGTTTGCTTGAGGTTTCAAACAATCCCTTCGCCCTAGCCATGCTTGCAGCTTTATACGCTTACCAAAGTCGAAACAAACCTAAAGTCCGATTAGGGCTAAAAAACCAGTTATTTGCCTTGGTTAAGTCTCAAGATATCGGCATTGACAAGATTGTAAAGATGCTTATCTTTGTAAGAGACTATGTGAATTTGCCTCAAAAACTGGAGAACGAATTTCAAGAAACTCAATTTTCCTTAGTTTTTCCAAATGCAGAAGCCATGACTATTTCTAAAGGAACAAAAGAATTTGCAGTAGGGCTATACGAACATGTATTTGGCTACGACCCAGAGACTCTCCTCAAAGAGGAAAAGAAAAAAGCTCAGGAGCTATTGGACAAAGAACGTCAAGTCGTAATCGAAGCGCTTCGCCGCGAGGAAGAAGGGCTTCAAAAAGCGGAGGAGGAACGTCAAAAAGCGGAGGAGGAACGTCTTCGCTTGGACAATACTATTCGCTATTTGCATGAAACTGTAAAAATGAGTGCCGCCGAAATTGCCACAATAGTCGATAAGGAGATCGTTTACATTGAAAAATTATTGGCTTCTGCCAATGAAAACGATCAAGATTAGCCCTTAGCTCACATGGAACAGCTCCTCAAAAAACTCAACTACAAAGATCAATCTCCCGTGCTTTTGCTCAATCTGCCCGCAGAATTGAGCGACTTTGCCCGTTACGTTCAGAGCGTGACCGAATTGGTCGATAACCTGGATAACGTAGAAAAGCCTCAATTTGCCCTTTTCTTCGTGACTCAATTGTCCGAAATTGAAGTCATTGCGCAAATGCTCGAAGGTCGACTAGAAGGGGATACCATCCTCTGGTTTGTCTACCCCAAAGGTAGCTCCAAACGCTACAAATGTAATTTCAATCGGGATACCGGTTGGGCAGCCTTGGGCAAACTTGGACTCGAAAGTGTAAGATTGGTGGCGGTCAATGAAGATTGGAGTGCCCTGCGCTTCAGGCGAGCAGAATACATCAAAGTTTTGACCCGGAAATTCGAGACTTTGTCAGAAGAAGGGAGTAAAAAAGTGAAAAGTGACAATAAATAATGAGTGATAAGTGATGAATGATGAATTGGTACATCATTAGTTGTTGAAGCTCTTTCTTCGCTTTTCGTTGAAAAACGAAGAAACAATTCATCATTCATCACTTATCATTTATCATTTGTCACTTATCCAGTCCCGGTGAGCGCTTCAAAAACTCATGGTACAACTGAATGTGTCTGCTATCCAGTGGCACCTGCCAACCGTCGATGAACAAGTATTTGATTTGCGACTTGGTTTCCAGCGCATCGCCAGTGGTGGCGAACAAAGTAGCACTTTTGCCCACTTCCAGAGAACCAAGGTTTTTATCCACGCCAAAAATCTCAGCAGGAATGATGGTGATCGCTTTTAGTGCCTGCTCTTTGCCCAGCCCGTACGCCGCTGCAAAGCCTGCATTAAAGGGAAGATTCCGCACGTTTTCGACTTCGAAAGTCCGCAAGGCTACTTTGACACCTGCTTTGTGCATCAAACCCGCATTGGCGTAGGCCTTGTCGTAACGATCTGACGAACGAGTAGGCAAGGCAATTACTGGGCCAGTGATGACCGGAATTTTTGCCTTGGCCAGTTTATCGGCTACCCGCCAGCCTTCAGCTACTCCGGTGAAAACCACCTTGGTGATTTTTTTGCTCTCTACCCATTTGATGGCACCTTCGATGTCTTCCGCGCGATTCACTTCGATCATCAGCAACATTTGACCACGAACGACTGGTGCCAAAGCCGCCATTTCTGGGTTGTAAGGCACTTTTACACTCGCGTCTTTTTGCGCAGCTGAATCTACTTTAGCATAAAATTTTGCACCTTCCCAAATCTCATTGAGCTTGGACAAAGCTTTTTCTTGCTCTTTTTTCAATTCCTCCTCGGTACGTTGAGGCCCAAAGAAACCGCCACTTCTTCCCAAACTGGGGAACGTCATTACCATACCTTTGAATCCGGCAAACATCTGATCGGGTGTATAACCAACCAGATTGATAAGGGATGCTGTGCCTGGAAAACGCCCCCCCGTAGGCGCGACCAAAGCGGTGGTTACCCCATTTACACGGGTAACCGGAATGGCAGTTGCGTTGGGGTTGACGGCAGTAAGGGCCTCTACCTGTGGGGTGAGGTCGCCCAATTCGTCGTCGTCATTGGTCACGTCGACGGATTCCACTTCGACCAGACCCAATTGAGTACCCCCGTCAATCAAACCGGGATACAGGGTCAGGCCTTTACAGTCGATAACTTGAGCGCCCGTTGGCACAGCAGCATTGGCACCCAGGGCGGTAATTTTTCCATCCTGGATCACCAGGGTACCCTGAACGAGGCCCTTGGTTACGGTTTGAATGCTGGCATTGGTTAGGGCGTAGGTGCCCTTGCTGGGTTTGGCCACCTGACCAAACAGTGCGACGCCCCCCAAAACCAGAAAAAATATGCTTAGAAATCTCATTTTCATCTGATTAGTTTTTCAATTGAAACAATTGCTCCATCGCTTCCGCTACACCTTGCATACAACGGTCGTGGTTGTGATCTGAGCCCATTTGGAAAGTGGTAGTAGCCCGGATAGGGTCAATGTCCAAACGCATGTCATCAGGATCATTGGCACGGTCAAACCGCACTACGCCATCAACGATGGTAATGACCGGAACACCATATACAGACAAGGGATGCCCATCAAAAATAGCTACATCCGCGTCCTTGCCCACTTCCAGTGAACCAACCCTATTTTCCACACCCAACTGTTTGGCCGGATTGATGGTGATCAAAGCCAGAGCTTCTTCGTCGGTCAAGCCACCATAATACTGCGTCTTGGCTGCTTCGTGATACAGGTGACGGATGTAGTCTCCAGAGTCAGAGTTGATGGAAGTGACTACACCGTTTTTGGTCAAAATGCTGGCGTTGTAAGCTGTAGAGTAGTACACCTCAAACTTGTAAGCCCACCAATCGGCAAATACCGAAGCCGAAGCACCAAAGGCAGCCAATTCGGGCGCTACTTTGAAGCCTTCATTCACGTGTTGGAAGGTGATTTTTTTGATGCCAAAATCCTTACACACGTTCATCAGCATCAGGATTTCGTCGGCGCGGTAGGAGTGGCAATGGATCAGGATCTCTCCACTAAGCACAGCAGCCAAAGTTTCCAAGCGGCGGTCATATTTGGGAGGCAATGCCGTTGGTTTGCTGGCTTTTTCAGCATTGTATTTTTTCCAGGCCTCGCTGTAGGCTTTGGCTTCGGAAAAAGACTTGCGGATCACAAACTCTACCCCCATCCGGGTGCGTGGCACAATACCCCGGCCAATCCCGTGTACGCGGGTAGGGTTTTCACCCAAGGCAAATTTGATGGTGCGTGGAGCACCTTCCATGGGGTACTCATTGGGGTTAGAGGTACCGTAACGGTGCTTGATGGTTTGGCATTGGCCACCGATGGCGTTGGCCGAACCGTGCATGGCGTGGCTGGAAGTACATCCACCAGCCAAAGCCTGGTAAATGGAGATGTCAAATGGGTCGATGGCATCGCCTACCGCTACTTCAGCAGTAACCGGGTTGGTGGCTTCGTTTACCGCATCGATGGCGATGTGGGAGTGGGCGTCAATGATACCAGGCATCACGTATTTGCCTGTAGCATCTACCGTTTTAACACCCGCAGGAGCTGTCAGGCCCTTGCCGATTTTGGTGATTTTGCCATTTTCGATCAGTACGTCGGAGCCTTCCAGCGTACCTTTGGTCACGGTCAAAAGCGTACCGTTTTTGATGAGCATACTGCCTTTGCTGGCTTGGGCATTGAGGCCCAGGGCGATCAGCAGGCAGCAACTTATGATGGTGAATTGCTTCATTGTTTTGTTTTTTACCGTTTCATTAATCGCGTGGCTCTTTGGAACCTTCGATGGGGAATGCACCGTAGTCGCCTACTTTTACCTTGCCGGAGAACTTGGCTCCGTCAAAAGTAATCGCAAAATCGAGGGGCAATTCCTGGCCCATGTTTACCGTAGAGCTAAAAGTCAACTCGTTGCCTTTCAGCGCTGGACTGCTCAAAGACTTGCTTTGGCCATCTGCCCCCGTCCAACTGCCGCCAATTTTACCGCCGTCGTCGATCAGGCTGAGCGTACCTTTGTAGACCGTTCCCTGAGCGTCAATTTCGTAGTTCCACTTGCCGAGGAATTTGCTCAGGTCGCTTGGTGCAGCCGCGCCACCACGTGCACCCGCGGGGCCACCGCCCGCGCCAGGACGAGCAGGAGCTTCCGCCTCAAATTCATAAATGGTGCCATCCACGAATACGTAGCGGATCTGTGATTTTTCATCGAAATAAGACTTCTTGGACACTACCAGGTTTGCAATTTTGCCTTTTTCCACCGTGCCCAAACTTTGAGCAACACCAAACATAGCCGCAGGAGTAGTGGTCAAGGCAGCCAGGGCCTGATCTTCTTTCAAACCCGCTTTAACCATGCGCCGCAGGGCTTCCCGAATGTCGGCGGTTTTGGCATTCATGGTAGAAAAACCAAAGTTGATGCTTTTGCCTGCGAAGGTAGCTGCTTGAGATTCGTAGAGCTTCATCTCGTCGGCACGGCGTTTTTCAAGACGCTCCAATTCGGGGTCTTTTGCGGTAGTATCCTTTTTCGCTGGTTCCTTTTTCTCCATTTTGGGCAAATCCAGGGAGAGGATCAGCGGAATATTCTGGGCTTTGAGCTGGTCGGCCAGTGGCCAGGCTTGACGCAATCCACCCAAAATGAGTGGGAATTTAAGTTCTTGTTGCAGCGCCAGCACCCGGTAAACCGATTTCAGGTCAGGTGCCACAAAACAAATTGGGCGCTGTTTGTCGATGACCGGATAAAATGCCTGTAAAGACCGATCTACTTCAGGGCGAGACATGCCAGCAGGATTGGCCGCGTACATTTTTTCGTGCGCTTTGGCTTGTTCGGCTTGTTTGTACAGTTCCCGGAATTTGGACATTACGGCAATTACCGTGTTGGGGTACAGCCCCTGGGCGCCTACCAACTGACTGATCATGGCGTAATTGTCTTTCAACACCATGTTGTCAGCAGCCGTACCACCCAGCGAAATCAAGGCACTACTACCCGGCAACATCCGGCCCATCGGGGCAACGTGGGCATTGGTAAAGCCCAGTTTGCGCAAATCTTCGATGGATTTTTCGGTAGGTTTGATGAGGTTGCGGGCCTGCAATTCGGGTTGAATGCCCGCCAGGTCATTGGGGGGGCTGCCTGGGTTAACCCCCTGTGGGCGTTGACCTTGACCGCCACCGCCACCACCTGGTCCGCCGCCAGCAGTGGGGCGTACTTCCGGACGGGGAATACCCGCGTTGGAGAGGGCATCGATGAATCCAGCGTAAACGAACATGGAGTCCGCGGGAATAATTTTAGCGTCGGCAGGAATGCTCACATTTTGACCCGCACTGATGATCAGTCCATCTTTAATCACAACCGTACCATTGCTGATGGTTTGGCCAGGTTTGACTACGATGGTTGCATTTTTGAGTGCATAGGTTCGGGTGATCGGCTTGAGGGCCTCTTCGCTGCTCTGAGCTAAGCCCGTACTCAAACACCATACGCTTAGTAGGGTGGTAAGGGTTAGCGATAGTCCTTTCATACTCAGGTTTTACAAGGTTGAGAATAAATATTGGCGTTATTTTAGGTAGAAAAAAAATCCCATTTTTCTATAAGCGACCAATGACGTTAAAAATACCGCAAAAGGCATAAAATGGTGGTAAGGAACGGAAATAAAATAAAGTAAACACCTGACTTACTCTTTTTTGATTTTGCTGCGTTGCTCGTCAGTTGCGTAGGCTTGCTATGCGCCCTCCTCGCGCCTTGCCAAATCAAAAAATAGCTCTGTCAGGTGTTTACTTTATTTCATTTCCGTTCCTAGGAAAGTTTAGTTTTTAAAAAATTATAAAATGTTAAATTTTTACAAAATCGGAAAAAGAGAGTTGCAAATCCGCAGGAAGCCTTATATTTAAGCCATTGAGGTTGTCAAAAAATGAAAAATCACTGACCCTAGCACCTGAAATAGAGCTTTTTACACTGGAAAGTCTACAATGTCATTACTGATCAGCTCATCCCATCGACGTATCAGCATGCTCTAATTAACTACAGCGTTATTCGCCAAACACGTACTTAGCCATGAAACCAGTAGCAGCCATTCTACTCACGCTAATGCTTTGTGTCCTGTTTTTTGCTCGGACTGCGGCTCAAAAAGTGTACAGTATCAACCCCGCTTCACCCGCTGAAAAACATTGGGTTGATTCGGTATTCAACTCCATGAGTGGGGACGAACGGATCGGGCAATTGATCATGATTCGGGCGCATTCTGACAAAGGAGATGCCTATGCTGAATCCGTAGCGGAAATTGTCAAAAAATACAAAGTTGGAGCCCTTTGCTTTTTTCAGGGCACTCCCGAAAAACAATTAGAGTACACCAATAAATACCAAACCCTTTCCCGTATTCCGCTCATGGTGGCTATTGATGGCGAATGGGGCTTGGGCATGCGCATGAAAGAAAGCGCCATCAGTTTTCCCAAACAATTGACCCTTGGTGCCATCCAAAACAACGACCTCCTCTACAAAATGGGTCAGGAAATTGCCCGCCAAAGCAAACGTATCGGCCTCAACGTCAATTTTGCCCCCGTTGCCGACATCAACAGCAATGCCCGCAATCCGGTGATAGGTTACCGCTCCTTTGGCGAAGACCGTTACAATGTGACTGTCAAATCCTACCATTACATGAAAGGCATGCAGGACAATGGCATCATGGCCTGCGCCAAACATTTCCCTGGCCATGGCGATACCGATGCCGATTCACACTACGACCTCCCGGTGGTCAACCACCAAATGAACCGCCTGGACAGTGTAGAGTTTTATCCTTTTCGCTCTCTGGTCAACTATGGCATCGGCGGCGTGATGGTGGCTCATTTACAAGTACCTGCCCTGGATGATCGGGATGACCGTCCTACTTCCCTCTCTCGCAATACGATTACGCATGTACTGCGTCGGGCGATGGGTTTCGAGGGGTTGATTTTTACAGACGGCATGGAAATGCAGGGCGTTACCGAGCATTTTTCGGATGGCATTGCCGAAGCTGAAGCGATTTTGGCTGGCAATGACATGATTTGTGTGCCGCCCAGTACCGCCAAAGCCATCGAGGCACTCCAGCGTTATGTGCGGGAAGGCAAAATCAGTCAAGAGCAAATTGATGCCAGCGTAAAACGGATTTTGACCTACAAGTTTCGCATGGGTTTAACCAAATATCAGCCCAAGGATGTGCTTACGGCCCGCAAAGACGTCAACAGCGCCCAAGCCGAAGCACTCAAACGCGACTTGATCAAAAACGCACTGACTATGGTGCGCAACACGCAGCATTTGGTGCCTTTTGGGCGAGTGGATACTCTGAGTTTTGCGTCCTTGAGCATCGGTGCAGATGGGCTGACGGCTTTCCAAAAACGCCTGTCTTCCTATGCCAAAATGACCCACCTTTATACAGGCAAAGAACTTAACGACGAACGTCAGGCGGCATTGTTGGCCCAACTGAGCAAATACAAGGTGGTTTTTGTCGGCTTGCACGACATGGCTTCGGCGGCTTCCAAAAACTACGGCATTTCATACAGCAGCATTCAATTTTTGAAAAAACTCAATACAAAAACCAAGGTGGTGCTCAGCATTTTTGGCTCACCTTATAGTTTGAAGTTTTTTGATGAATTTGAATCGGTACAAATGGCTTACGAAAGTGAGGCCTTGGTACAAGACTTGAGTGCTCAGGCACTTTTTGGGGCCTTTGGTATGACCGGGCGTTTGCCCATCACTGCCTCCGAGCGCAGCCGCTTCAATGCTGGTGAAGAAACCCAGGCCAATGGACGGATGGGTTACAGCATTCCGGAAGCGGTGGGGATGTCTTCTGATACCTTGAACCGCATCGAACTCATCGCCAACGAAGCCATCAATGTGGCCGCAACGCCGGGGTGTGTGGTGCTGGTTGCCAAAGATGGGCAAATCATTTATGAAAAAGCTTTTGGTCATCACACCTACCTCAAGGATCATCCGACCCAAACTTCGGACGTATTTGACCTCGCTTCCGTAACCAAAATTGCTGCTACCACCATTTCCATGATGCGTTTTATGGACGATGGCCGTATCGATTTGCGCAAGCCCCTCAGCAATTACCTGCCCAACCTCAATGGCACCAATAAGGCGGCTATGGTGATCCAGGACATCATGGCGCACAATGCAGGCCTGGTCGGCTGGCTGCCTTTTTACAAACGAACCTTGGCGCATACGCCGGATAGTTTGAACAAACCATCCTTAAAATATTATCGCAGCGCACCCGAAGGAGAATTTGTGGTGCCCGTGGCCAGCAATTTGTACCTGAATAAAAATTTCATGGACAGCATTTTTATGCAAATCCGGCAATCAGAATTACGACCCAATATCAACTACCGCTACAGCGACCTGGGCTTTTACTTATTGGCACAAATGGTGGAGTACCAAAGCGGAATGGGTTTTGACAAATATGTGGATTCAACCTTCTATGCTCCACTTGGATTGCAATCCGCGACCTTTAACCCCTGGAAAAAATTCCCGATCGAACAAATGCCGCCCACTGAGGAGGATCATTACTACCGCCAGCAGCGGGTGCAGGGCTATGTACACGACATGGGTTCAGCCATGTTGGGCGGGGTAAGCGGCCACGCGGGGCTCTTTTCCAATGCCAACGATCTGGCGGTGATCATGCAAATGTTGCTGCAACAAGGTTATTATGGTGGGAATCGCTACCTGGAACCTCAAACGGTACAAAACTTCATCACTCGTCACCCGCGAAGTATTCGCCGGGGGGTAGGTTTTGACATGTACCCCATGGGGGCGAGCTACCCAACCAATATGTCGGCGCAGGCTTCGGAGAGCACTTTTGGGCATACCGGTTTTACGGGTACTTGCACCTGGGTAGATCCTGAGCATAACCTGGTCTATGTGTTCCTCTCGAATCGCACTTTCCCTTCCCAGCACAACAATCGTTTGGAGAAGTTTGATACGCGGCAGCGGATTCAGGGGGTGGTGTACAAGTCGATTCGGCCAAAGGGAGCTGGGGGAGCGAGTTCGGCGCAGTAAGGGTATTTATGCGTTACAAGTACCTGTAATCAACTCGCCTCAAATCTAATAAAGCTGTACAAATAGGGTGCCTTGTGCGCTCCTCCTGAATATTGTTTTTCATGCCGTTCCAACAAATTCAAGCTCAACATGCGGCGCTGAAAAGTAGTGCGCAACAGGCTCGTGCCTAAAATCGCTTCATAAGCTTGTTGCAATTCTTTCATGGTAAACTTGGGTGGCAACAGATTGCCCCTTGCCAATTTCCGATCCAGATTATCCCGCAGGGTTTGTAAGGCTTTTTCAACAATCAGCGCGTGATCCATCATCAGCGGCGGCAAGGCATTGACGGGGTACCAACGGCAAGAGTCGGATAAGGCATCTGGCTGAGGCACCACATCCTTGTAATTGATCAAGGCATAATAGGCCACCGAAATGAAGCGCTCCAACATCCAATGGTATTTTTCCGGAGAAAGCCCATTTTTGACCAAAATGGTCCGCATCGGTTCCGCATTGTTCCGATCGGCATCGCCAAAGGTGTAAAACTGCTCAAGGTGAATATTGTCCAGCCCAGTCCGCTCCTTTAGTCCACGCCTTACCGCATCATTCAGGTTTTCATTTTTTAGCACAAAACCTCCTGGTAGTGCAAAAATATTGGTGTTGTGGTATTCCATGATCAGGATTTTCAGCTGCGTGCCGGAAAATCCAAAAATCACCGAATCGTAGGCGAGATGGGGTAAATGATCAATAGCGGTGGACGGAGAAATCTTCTGCATAATGGCCGTACAAACGTTTTTCTCAAAAGTAATAGGATTTTTTCAAAAATAGAGCTATTATTGTCACGAATTGAGACAATAGGATTTTTGCCCATTTACGACGTAACACTTTTTTTAACTTTCATCCATTCGCAATGAAAAAACTAGGATTGAGCTTCCTTTTAGTGGGAGCTGCCATTGCTGCTTTTGCACAGCAGATCACGGGCGAAAACGTAGCAGTTGCCAATACCGACGCCGGTAAAGTACGGGGCTACATCAACAACAGCATTTTTACCTACAAGGGTATTCCTTACGCTGAAGCCAAGCGCTTTGAGTCACCACAAAAGCCCAAACCTTGGACAGGGGTGCGCAGTTCGTTGACTTATGGGCCAGTTGCACCATTAATGACCCCCACCAATGTAACTGCAGCTGGCGACGAATCAGAATTTGTGTTTAACCACAGCTGGGGTTTTTCCGGCGAAGATTGTATGCGCATCAACGTTTGGACCCCCAGCATCAGCGACGGCAAAAAGCGTCCGGTGATGTTTTGGATCCACGGAGGTGGGTTTACCGCAGGTTCTTCGCAGGAATTGCCTTCTTATGATGGCGAAAATCTGGCAAAAAAAGGCGACGTAGTAGTGGTATCCATCAACCACCGCCTCAACATTTTGGGCTATTTGGACCTTTCGGCTTATGGCGACAAGTACAAAAACTCCGCCAACCTGAGTATCCTAGACATGCGGGTGGCCCTGGAATGGGTCAAAGCCAATATCGCCAACTTTGGCGGAGACCCCAACAACGTAACCATCTTCGGCCAATCCGGCGGTGGTGCCAAGGTGAATACCCTTATGGCCATGCCATCGGCAAAGGGTTTGTTCCATAAAGCCATCAATCAAAGCGGGGCTTTCCGTTCGAATATGATGGGAAAAACCGAAACCCAGGCCATTACCGCCGAAGTACTCAAAGTGCTCAAACTGGCTCCAAACCAAGCCGATAGCCTTCAAAAAATCCCTTTTGCAGCATTGAGTGCAGCCGGCAATCAGGCATTGCGGAACATTACTGAGCGCATGCGGGCAGAAGGCAAAACAATCCCAGGTTTTGGTCTCAGTTGGGGTCCCAGTATCGATGGTGATTTGTTGCCGTATCAACCGATGTCGCCGGAAGCGCTGGAATTGTCCAAAAACGTTCCCCTACTGATTGGTACGGTGAAAAACGAATTTATGGCTTCAGGCCGTGCCGGACTGAGTAATGGTAGCCAGGAACAGATCATGGAATACATCAAAAAACAGCAGGGCGACAAAACTACAGCCTTTGTTGCCGCAGTAAAAAAGGCCTATCCTACCGATAAAAAACCTTCGGATCTGTTGGATGTAGACATGACGTTCCGCCCAGGTTCAGTGAACCAGGCCAATGTCAAATCGTCTTTAGCGGGCGGTGCCCCAGTGTACATGTATTTGTTCACTTGGCAGTCGCCAGTTATGGATGGCAAATACAAAGCCATGCACTGTATGGAATTGCCTTTTGTGTTCAACAACATTGCCCGTTGTGCCGAAATGACTGGAGCTACCAAAGAGGCTTATGCGCTGGCTGCAAAAATGAGCCAATCCTGGATCAATTTTGCACGCACGGGTAACCCCGCTCATGCTGGCCTTCCTGCCTGGGAAAAATACAGCGAAGCCAAAGGCACTACGATGTTTTTTGACAATTTGTGCCAAATCCGCTACCACCATGATCAAGACTTGATCAAACTGGTCGCTGCGCAATAATACTGAGATGTACCTTAGGTGCCTTAGGTTTCTTAGGTGGTGAAAAAGAACAAGCCTTGCGAAGCAAGGTATTAATTTCACCACCTAAGAAACCTAAGGCACTTAAGCTACACCTAAGTAGTTTTTACCCCACCCTTCTTCTTTCGTCTTCTACTCCACTGTTTCTTTGCCGAGCTCTGGCAATCGTGTTTTTCCCAAATCGCTGCGTAAACGAAGCCGTCACAACCTT
>JAAFHQ010000640.1:0-3713 GCA_013298445.1 Chitinophagales bacterium
GATTTTAATCTTTGGCTGGACAATTTTTTTCGCCATCTGGTTTTCAATGGCGAACTCTTAATCGGCGCACGTGAAAACTTCCGCCTCCGCTTTGGGTACAACTACCGCATGCACCGCGAAATGACGGTGCAAGGATACAGTAGTCTGGCGGGTTTCACCTTTGGTGCCGGAATAAAGGTAAATCGCTTCAGGATTGATTTTGGTCGAGGTGTTTACCATTTAGCTGGAGGTCAAACCCAACTGGGGATATCTACTAATTTTGCAGAGTTTAAAAAGTAAGTGTTTTTTTAAAGCATCCAATTAAGTACTTTTAGACTTTCCCACTAAATTGAGGCCATGTGTGGCATTTCCGGAATACTACAGCTGGGGTCAAACAATGATGCGATGTATGCGTCACTAGAGCGCATGAATCAAGCGTTGGCTCACCGTGGCCCCGATGATGAGGGCTCCTGGGTCGAAGGGCCAATTGCACTGGGCCACCGTCGTTTGTCCATCATTGATTTGTCAAGTGCCGGCCATCAGCCCATGTTGAACCCTAATGGCAACCTGGTGTTGGTCTTTAATGGGGAGATTTACAATTATCGAACCCTTAAGGCCGAATTGAGCGATTATCCTTATCAATCTGGTTCAGACACCGAAGTCATTCTGGCAGCTTACACCCGCTGGGGAGTAGATTGCTTGAAAAAACTCAACGGAATGTTTGCCCTGGCCCTTTGGGACCGACAACATCAAAGTCTTTTGCTTGCCCGGGATCACCTCGGCATCAAACCGCTTTATCTTTTTGAGCAAAGCCACCAAGCGCTATTCGCTTCTGAGATAAGAGCCCTGCTTGCAAGTGGCCTGGTGCCCCGTAAGGTCAATCCTGATGGGCTGTGTGATTACCTCCGCTATCAAACCGTGAATGCCCCTCAAACAATGGTTCAAGGTGTACGCATGCTGGAGCCAGGCCATTACTTACTCATTCATGCCAATGGCCAACGGGAAGAAGCGGCCTTTTGGAGGCCCTTCGACCACAAGCCCAAGCTTGCCCCCCCGGATTGGAACCATGCTTGTAACCTGGTTCGGGACGCAATGCTGCAGTCCGTCGACCGGCAAATGATTGCGGATGTACCTTTTGGCGCTTTTCTGTCGGGGGGAATCGACTCCAGTTCCATTGTGGCATTAATGAGTCAAGTCAGCAAAACAACGGTCAAAACCTTCTCGGTTACCTTTGCTGAAGAAGCCTACAGCGAGGCAGTTTTTGCCCGGCAGATTGCAGAAAAATACCAAACCGATCATCACGAAATCCGGCTCAAAGCGGATGATTTTTTGCATACCATACCCCTTGCACTCAAGGCCATGGATCATGTCAGTGGGGATGGTCCAAATACTTACGTGGTATCCGGCGCAACCCGTCGTGCAGGCGTCAAAATGGCCCTATCAGGTTTGGGTGGTGATGAATTGTTTGGAGGTTACCCTATTTTTCGCCGCAGCAAAGATTTGGCCAGTTTGCAATGGGTGAATACTTTGCCTCCTTTTTTACGCAAAGCCATAGCTTGGGGTTTACAACAAAGTAGTTCAAGCGTAGCTGCTCGAAAAATGGCTGACGTGCTGCGTTTGCCCCGGATGAATCCCTATGCTGCGTATCATTTATCCCGACAAAGTTGGTCGGAAGAAGCGATTGCCAAAATCGCCCCGGGTATAGAAAAAACACCAAATTCGGTGGGCGAAATCCTAAAAAAAATTCAAGGCCAACCCTATTTTGCTGAGGCACCTTTGATGAGTCAAATTTCAGCCGCAGAAATCAGTACCTACATGCAAAATGTCCTCTTGCGCGATTCTGATCAAATGAGTATGGCTCATGCGCTGGAGGTGAGGGTACCTTTTTTGGATTATGAAGTAGTTGAACTTTTGCTCGCCATTGCCGATGGCGTAAAATTGCCCAATCACAACCCCAAACCACTTTTGGTTGCTGCGATGGGAGAATGGCTTCCTGAGGCTATAGTGAATCGCCCAAAAATGGGCTTCACATTACCCTATGAACTGTGGATGAAAGGTGCTCTGCATGAATTTTGCACCAGTCACCTGAAACAACTCGGCGAGCGGCCCTATTTTGCACCAGCGTTCCTGGACAAATTATGGCAAAACTTTCAGCAAGGAAATCCGAGCATAAAATGGTCCCACCTTTGGTCTTTGGTCGTTTTGGACGAATGGCTGGAAAACAATGGTATGGTTTAACAGAAACGTGGAAGACAGCCATCAAATGCCAGAATAAACTGAAAGTCGATGCCTTACTTTACATTTTTCTTTTTTTTAGTCTTATTGCTGGCAATTTTATACACTGGAATGCAATTGAGCGCACGGCGACTTGCTATCTTTTTTTTGTACAATGCCCTGGCTGTCTTAACACTGGGCGTAGCACCAAGTTTGGCCTACCTGCTACAAGCCACAATGCCTGCTGAAAAGGTGTTACAACCTATGCCAATCCCTTCCGCTAGGTATTTTTGCTATCTTCTTCCCGTATTGATGACCATTGGTTTGGGTACCATTCCTTGGAGCCAGAAAAAAAATACAGCTGATCAAGACCTCGTGCTGGCCGCAAGGCGCTGCCTGCAAAAACAAACTTACCTGCCTTTTCTGCTCCTGGTATATGGTATCCTGATGCAATTTTGTACGCCACTTTTACCTGCTTTTGTGCGTCAGCTGGGCGTTTTTAGTGGCATGGTACTATGGGTTGGTCTTCTCCATTTATTTTTTTCGCCCTGGTCTTGGCGCGTAAAAACGGGAATACTGATTTTAGTGTTCATTCTAATGGCAATAAAATCATTACAAAGTACATTTTTTGGCGATTTTTTTGTCTGGCCTTTGTGGTTGATGCTTTATCTACAAGCGCAACATCGCTGGCCCAAAAAAAACTTAATGCTTGCCGGGGGGATAGCCATATTATTGATGGCACTCGTTTTGGTGTGGAAATATGATTACCGCGAGCGGGTTCAGCAAGGAGCGAGCACCCAGCACGAGCGTGTTTTTTTAAACACTATACTTGATTGGACTAAAAAACCATGGAACCATCAACGCTGGCAACAGGCTCTGGACCGTATTAATCAAGGAAACCATTTGGCACAGGTGTATCGTTGGGTACCTGCTCATGAGCCTTATGCGCAGGGAGAAACCATTGTAACCGCCATCAAAGCTTCACTGGTACCGCGCGTCCTCTGGCCCAGTAAACCACAAGCTGGCGGCACGGACATTTGGTATCGATTTACGGGTAATCTGCTCAGTCCCAACGTATCAATGAACATAGGAATACCAGGAGAAGCTTTTGCCAATTTTGGGCCATGGCTGGCTCTTGTAATCATTCTGATTTGGGTTCGTTGCTTATATTGGCTGTACTACGGGTTGCGGAGGCTCGCTTCTCAGCATTATCCATTGCTCTGGCTTTGGGTGCCGCTAATCTTTTATCCCCTTATGGATCAAGAGAATGACTTGATTACCATGCTGAATCACGCCGTTAAAGGGACATTGTTCACTTTAATATTTTGCTGGTTCCTCAATAGATTGGCGCATTACATTTTCGCGAACAAGCCAAAAGCAATGTTATGAGCTTTTTGGAAACGCGATCCCAGTTTTCAAACAATTGATTTTCAATGTTAAATACATTTTTGCAGAAATATTTAAAATCAATACCCTGAACCCTGTCTTTATATTCCTCTGTGAATTAACTTTGTATCTGC
>JAAFHQ010000640.1:3723-4203 GCA_013298445.1 Chitinophagales bacterium
CCGGCCAAAACAGTCTACTTTATTCCCAAATAATAAGGGCATAGCCCTTTAATCCCAAGAACGAAAAACCAAAGGATGAAGATTTCAATCGTTACTCCTGCGTTTAACAGCGCAAAAACCATTCGACACACCATCGAAAGTGTTGCCAAACAAACCCATCCAAATGTCGAGTACATCATTGTAGATGGAGGTTCAAAAGACGCTACTGCAAAAATTGTAGCCCAGTATCCTGGTGTTGTCGACATATTCATTTCCGAACCAGACAAAGGTGTGTATGATGCCATGAACAAAGGCATTCGGGCGGCAAGCGGAGACATCATCGCCATTCTTAATTCCGATGATTTTTATACTCACTCCTACGTATTAGAACAAATCGCTAATGCTTTTCTGGAATCAGGTGCAGATTCTGTGTATGGTGATCTGCAATATGTGGACCAGCACAATCCACACCAGGTGATTCGCCACTGGGAATCAGGAGCC
>JAAFHQ010000641.1 GCA_013298445.1 Chitinophagales bacterium
GTACAAACCACATTATTGGAGTTGATCAGGATCTCGGGCCTGGGGGGCATTTTATAGGTTAAAAACTTGCTCACGTTTTCGGGTACGCTGTTGGAATAGGTTGCCAATACGGTGACCTGCACACAAAAACCACCTACATCGCCCAAAGGACAGGCGTAGGCGCATTCATTGAGGTATTGGCTGGTGTTGTATTTATGGCGCAAAATCAAGGAGTCGCCTTTGGCGATCCTGACCGGGTCAGTGCCGTCACCCCAGTTGAGGGTAATACCGCGTAAATCCAGACTTGGGTTGGGGGTGATTTGTACTTCTACTACACTGTCGGCGACACAACGGACCTCTTTCCCATTCAGTACTGTAACTTGTACAGTTTGAGCTTTAACAACAAAAGAGGCAGCCATCAAGACTAAAATGCCTGCAACGTGTTTCAGTGACATGATTCATGGGTTTTGGTTGCGTAAAGGTGCAAAGATTGAACAGGGCAAGCTAGTCTAATATTTTCCGGGCATCGTTAAGAGTAACGCAAAGAAAGCACATTTTTTTATTTCATATAAATGGCGTATACATTGTTTAAGAGATTTTTCTGTCATTTTATGTTAATTTTTCGTAAAAAAGGAAAGCAAAAAATCATAACGTCCAAAACCCCGTAAAAACTTATTTTTGCCCCACTACTCAAATAGATTTGCAATAAAATGGGGTTTCGTTCCAAGATTATCAGACCTTTTGCCAAAAAAATTGCCCGCGACATCCAGCGCTGGTCCACTCATGCGGTGCAGGAGCAAGAACAAATTTTTAATCGTTTGATCGAAGTGGGCAAAACCACTGCTTTTGGCAAAGCCCATGGTTTTGATCAGATCCGCAGCTACCAGGATTACGTTGAACGGGTCCCCATTCGCGACTACGAAGGCATCAAACCCTACATCGAACGCATCAAAGCGGGAGAACAGGATGTGTTGTGGCGGGGCAAACCAGCCTATTTTGCCAAAACCTCGGGCACGACCTCCGGTGTCAAATACATTCCGATTTCTAAAGACAGCATTCCCAATCATTTTGGTTCAGCACGCAATGCCTTGTTTAATTATTTTGCCCAAACCGGGAATGGGGCCTGGCTGGACGGTAAAGTGATTTTTTTATCGGGCAGCCCAGAATTGAGTGAAACGGCGGGCATTCCCACTGGGCGT
This sequence comes from Chitinophagales bacterium, assembly GCA_013298445.1. Lineage (GTDB taxonomy): Bacteria > Bacteroidota > Bacteroidia > Chitinophagales > Saprospiraceae > Haliscomenobacter. The sequence goes on from JAAFHQ010000641.1 coordinate 1,179, forward strand.
TTGTCGGGCATCTCCAATCACATGATCCCCGCCTGGCTGCGTAGTAGCCAAATGCCGAGTTACGAAACCAACTGTATCGAAGATTGGGAAACCAAACTGGACAAAATTGTAACGGAAACCCTCGGCCAAAACATGAGCCTCATCAGCGGCATTCCCCCCTGGGTACAAATGTATTACGAGCGTTTGCTCGAACGTTCGGGCAAAAAAAGGGTGCTGGACATTTTTCCCAATTTTTCGGTTTTTGTTTACGGCGGAGTCAATTACGAACCCTATCGCGCCAAGCTGGAAGAACTGGTAGGGGCCAGTATCCCAAGTGTGGAAACCTACCCGGCCTCGGAGGGATTCATCGCTTTTCAGGATAGTCAAAGTGAGCCAGGGCTTTTGCTCAACTCAGCATCGGGGATCTTTTTTGAATTTGTACCTGCAGAGGAAATTTTTAACGAAAATCCCACCCGGCTTTGGCTCAAAGATGTGGAACCAGGGGTCAATTACGCCCTCACCATCAACAACAACGCGGGGCTGTGGGGCTATAATCTTGGCGATACAGTACAGTTCGTTTCCACCAATCCACATCGTTTGGTGGTCAGTGGGCGCATCAAACACTTCATCTCAGCCTTTGGGGAACATGTAATTGGCAAAGAGGTGGAAGAGGCCATGCTGCAAGTGTGTAAAGAACAAGGGGTTAAAGTGGTAGAATTTACGGTTGCACCCCAGGTGAATCCCCCGTCTGGCGGGCTTCCCTATCACGAATGGTTGGTTGAGTTTGACCAGATTCCAACAAATCTACCCGCTTTTGCCGCCCGTTTAGACGAGCTGATGATCGTGCAAAATATTTATTACCAGGATTTGATCGAAGGAAATATCCTCAAACCTTTGGTGATTACCCCCCTGCGCAGAGATGCTTTCCGGGAGTACATGAAAAGCCAGGGGAAATTGGGCGGGCAGAATAAAGTGCCAAGGTTGGCGAATGATCGGGTGATTGCGGCAGAACTCATTCAATGGCTATTGTAGCCATAACCTAATTGCGGAACGATTGAATTTTGAATAGCCCCGGTCGTCCGCAGGGTCGATCAGTTCTGATTTTGAAACGCTATGGATTGGGCTAACGCCCAATTATTTTTGATAACCGCGACGGCGCGACGGCGCGACGATTAATCGTCGCGGTTATCAAAAATTCAAGCCGTTTTTGTTAGAACTGATCGGCCCTGCGGACGACCGGGGTAAAAAAACAAAGTGGGGAGCAAATATACATTCGCTCCCCACTTTGTTTTTTTACCCTAAAAAAGCGATCAATCCAGCACGATCATTTTACGGGTAGCGGTGAAACCATCCGCTTCCAGCGTATAATAAAGCACCCCATTGCCCTTGAATGTTTCTGCGTTGATGTTGATCCGGTTGCTGCCTTTAGCGTACAAGCTGCTGTTTGACCACAACAAACGCCCCGCTACATCCCGAATACTTAGCGTAGCATGAGTGGCCTTGGGCAGGCTAAACTCAATTGTTGTTTCTTCCTTGAATGGATTAGGTGTGTTTTGTTGCAGCATGGCTCCAGTTGGATTCACTTGGGCCTTACCCCAATCCAACTGCACCCCAATGACTTCGTCACTATGGGTATAGGCTTCAGCAGGCGTGCGGCGGCCATTGAGCTGAAATGCTTCCGGCAGATTCCCTCCAGCTTTTGCTTTAAAGTGCAGCACCAATAAGGTTTGCTCGGAAGCAAGTTGCTTGCCATTTCCGGCCCAGCTCAAGGTGATGTCTCCCTCCCGGGCAAAAACGCCGAGGTTTTCGGCCTTGATGCTGTGGTATTCCAGGTTTTCCAAGGCCAACAACTTTGGATCAAAGTTTAGCGTGAATTGATACCCCTGTACCGAAGCCAGCTCGGTGGCGCTCAATGCCAAAGTCAAAGTTTCTCCCGCATTGAAGTTTTGCTGCGCCTGGTTAAGCTGTTCAGCTTTGATGTGTAGGGCCTCGTTACTGCGCAAGGAGCTAGCGGTTGCTGTACTTTTCGTAGAGCTACCATTCACATCGCCCATTTTAATCCCTACAAAATCACTACTTGTTTTATCCTTAAGGTCGTTGATGTTGATGAACTGCGGGTACTCCTCTTCCCAAGGGTTGCTCGGGTTGGGGAACTTGTAAGTCGAAGGAATGAATCGCCAGCTTGGCGCAGCAGGGAATTTATCTTCCAATCCAAGTATCAATTTGCGCACCAAAATCACGTCGATGGTGGTAATGGTCCGGGAGTTGTTCACGTCTGCGGCAATGATTTGGAAAGGATCTTTAAACAGTTGGCTTCCCAGAATATGCCTCTGGATTTGCACCAAATCCAGGGTCGACACACCATTCAAATAAGCTTTGTCGTACTGCGGAGTAATGGTGTAATCTGCTCCTAATTGCAATTTGGAGAAGTTGAACTTACCCGTAGCATCCGAATTCTGGTTTTGGGTGGCATTTCCACTGACTTGTACATTGATCCCGGAAAGTGGCTCAGCGTCCGAAGTTGTGATCAAACCACTGATTTCGCCCGTATAACTCGCGCCCACTGGGCACACCTTACGATTGTCTTGTACCAGGAGATAGGTCACACAAAAATCGTGGTTCCCTGCCTCATCCCAGGCGTGAATTTCAACGTTGATGGTGACACCTGCATCAGCACAGGTCAAATTTAGTCCGGTTTGTTTAGCGTTTGGTGTTTCGCCTACCCGGTTGATCGAGTATTTGGTTACCAACTTCAGCCCGTTTTGGGTTTCAGGACCTTGTCCGTTGCAGTCGTATATTTTTGAAGCGACAAAATCTGTGGCCCATACCGAAATCATCCCACCACCATTGCCATCTGGCATCAGGTCGGTGCTCAAACCATTAATGCAGATTGGTGCTGGCCCTTTCAAGTCACGAATTTCGAATGGAATCCGTGTAGGCAAACTCAGGTTTCCACACTCATCCCGAACCACCACGATCAGATCGTGTTTGCCCTCGGGCAAGTCGCGGATCGTCACCTGGTAAGCATTGCCTGCACTT
>JAAFHQ010000642.1 GCA_013298445.1 Chitinophagales bacterium
GATTTGCTTGGACGTCTGAACCAAAAACCAAATAAAAATTGATCTTCTAAGGTTCCGCTCATGGTTTTACAAAAAAAGTAAATTATTCCTTACCTCAATTCCCATTGTGTCAATGAACTCTTTGGTCTCCCTATCCCTAAATTTCAGGCTCTGCAACCTTCCTCATTTAGACATCTCTCAACCGTATTTTCAATTCCGATGAATTGGCTTTTTGATTCGTCAAAACCCTTTGGTTTCAACTCTTTCCGCTCTCTCCGTCACTCTTGCAAGCAACTTCCTGCGGGGCAGCAAAGGTAATCTTCAGCCCCGTTTCTGCAAAACTTTTTGAAGATTTTTTTCTTCTTTTTTTCGCAGCCACTTTAGCTCTTTTCAACCTCTTTTTCGCCCTGCTTTTCAAAGCGGATGCAAATGTACAACATTTACATTCTTTATTCCAAATTATTCGATGAGTTTTTTTTGAAAGTTTTTTTCAAGCCTTTTTTAAGCCTCGAATTCAATTCCTTCCGTCCCTCACCAAATCGCCTTGCTTTCAAAGCGGATGCAAAAGTAGAACCTACTTTTAAAGTATACAAGCTTTATCCAAGAAAAAAATCAAAAAAATGAAAATAGTCCTTTCCGGACCTGTATATATATTAAGGTGTAGCTTTTGCGTTTTTGGCCCTTTGGCAATCCAAATTTCAATTCAGCGATATTTGCTAAATTCTTATTAACTTGCCAAGCTTGAAAACACCAACAAGAAAGTGTGGAATAAGCACACTTGTGTCGATTTTCAATGTCTTTCTAAAACACCATAGGTCAGTAAACCGTGAGACAGCTCATTCCGCACTTCATACAGGAGCAATTCGATCAACGCAATTTGCACAACTCGCTGCAAGCCTACGTCATGTTCGTAGACTTATCGGGCTTTACCCCCCTAACTGAAACCCTGATGGGTAAAGGGGGGCGCGGCGCAGAAGAGCTTTCCCTCATTTTAAAAGACATCTTCGAACCACTAGTGGAGGTGGTCTATACTCATGGTGGGTTCATACCCTATTATGCGGGTGATGCATTTACCGCCATTTTTCCACAAAGTGATGATTTGGGCGTAGACGTGTTTATGAATGCGGCCATTTCGGTGCGGGATCTTTTCAAACAGCGCTCCTATAAGTTTGGTGCTTTCAAAATCGGGGTGAAAATTGGTCTTTCTTACGGCACTGTTGAATGGGGAATTGTTGGGCGTTACCACCGGGCCTTTTATTTCCGGGGCGATCCGGTACTCAAAGCCGCGCTTTGCCAGGATATGGCCAAAAATCAGTCCTCCTCTATTGCACTGGATAGCGTTTTGTTGAGCCAACTACCCAGCAATACGGAGGTGATTCCCGTAGAAGATGGATTTTTTTGTTTGGGGGCCAACTTCAAAACGCAACCAATCAGTTTGCCCAATACCACTTTGCCTGAATTGCGCAGGGACGTATTGGAGCTGTTTGTACCCGCTGAAGTCATCGATTACAGCCAGGTTGGAGAGTTCCGTACGGTTATTTCCGTTTTTATTGCTTTTGAAGGTGTGCCCAATCACACCTTGCTGAACAAGTTTGCCGGAGTGGTGATTGAACAAATCAACAACTTCAGTGGATATTTTAAAGAGATCGACTTTGGCGACAAGGGTGGAGTGATGACTTGTTTCTTTGGCGCACCCGTTTCTTTTGAAAACAACATTGACCGCGCCCTCGAGTTTATCCATGCTCTCAACCAGGAGTTGTACGAATTGCGCGCCCAGTACGGCGTACAGTTTAAAGCAGCAGCCACCGAGGGTACGGCTTATACTGGTTTGATTGGTGGGCGCGAACGATTGCAATACGCAGCGGTGGGGAATCGGGTCAATTTGGCGGCCCGCATCATGTCTTATGGCGACTGGGAGGAGGTGCTGGTGGATGGGGAAATTCAAAAAAACCGCAACTTCAGCTTCCAACACCGGGGCGATATCAAGTACAAAGGGATAAAGGGAGATATTCCCACCTATATGCTGATTGGGCGGAATGAAAGCCGCCAGCAGGTCTATAGCGAAAACATGGTAGGCCGCGATGCGGAAATGTTTCGGCTGATCGATTTTACTACTCCCCTGCTGGAAGGACGCCCTACCGGGATCGCCTACGTTTTTGGCGAAGCTGGTATTGGTAAAAGTCGCTTGAGTTATGAGTTGAAAGAAGCTTTGCTCCGTGATCAAAAGGTACAGTGGTACACTTGTCCGGCGGATCAGATTTTGCGCAAACCCTTTAACCCTTTTATCTACTTCCTCAAAAACTACTTCGATCAGGCGCTGGAAAAAAATACTGCGCGCAACCTGCAACGTTTCGAAGCCCGTTTTCAACAATTGCTGGATAAACTACAAGGTATATCCGACGCGCATGCTTTGCGTGACGACCTGATCCGCACCAAATCCGTACTGGCCGCTCAGGTTGGAATTGTTTACTTCGATTCTCTGTGGGAACAACTAGATGCCCGCGGGCGCTACCAGAATACCATTCAATCCATCATCGATTTGTTTTTGGCGGAATCGTTGATTCGCCCAGTTACGATTGAACTGGAAGACACGCACTGGATTGATGAAAACTCGCAGGAATTACTGGTTGAGTTAATCCGCTACTTGAAGCGTTATCCCATCTTTTTGCTGATGACTTCCCGTTATGGGGATGATGGGCAAAAACAAATGTTGTTGGACCCACTCCTGCTGGAAGCCCATCAAGTGCGCGGGCCCCTGGAAATTGACCTTAATGTATTGCAACCCGAAGCGGTGCGCCAGTTTGCTGAAATCAAATTGCAGGGGCCCATTTCGGATACCTTCTTTGAGTTGCTGCAACGCGCAGCCAATAGCAATCCTTTTTACCTGGAGCAATTGTTGGAGTATTTTTCTGAACAACAACTGATGCACAAGGTCAGTGGACTATGGAACATCAAGGATGAAAACATCCAGTTGTCCAGCTCGATCAACTCCATTCTGACGGCCAGGATCGACCGTTTATCTTCTCTGGTCAAAGAAACCGTAAAAGCTGCGGCCGTAATTGGTCGTGAATTTGAGGTGACGGTATTGACCGAGGTGATGAAGTACAACGAGGAGTTTTCCAAAAACAACCCTGATGTAGAGCTCCTCACCGAACAAATTGGCGTGGCTGAAAAAGTCCAGATTTGGCGGGCCATGAACGAGTTGCGTTACATTTTCCGTCACTCCTTACTGCGGGAAGCGGCTTACAGCATGCAGTTGCGCGCACGCCTGCAGCAGTTGCACAAATTGATTGCTGAAGCCATCGAACGTTTGTACGCCGACCGCATCGACGAACGTTTTGTTGATCTCGCTTTCCACTACGAACAAGCTGGGGTATTTGATAAAACCTGTTCCTATCTACGCAAAGCTGGGGATTATGCCCGCCGCAACTTCCAAAACCAGCAAGCGCTGGATTTGTACGAAAAATTGCTGCACCTCTTGGGCAGTGAACAGGACATTGCCAGCCAAATCAAAACCTTGCTCAAAAAAGGTAAAATTCAGGAGTTGATTGGCAAATGGGACGAATGTGAACAGACCTACAAACACGCCCTCGATTTAGCCAAACAGCACCGCGACGTCATCCTGCTAGGCCGCGCCCACAACAGCATGGGCCGGGTGGTCATGCTGCGTGGCGATTACACCGAGGCCATGCGTTATTACCAAAAATCGGTACTCCTCTTTGAGTCGGTAGATGATAAATTTGGTTTTGCCGAAGTGTATGGCAACCTGGGTAACCTCTACTTCCGTCAGGGTAAATACGAGGACGCCAAAAAATATTTTCAAAATGCCCTCGCGATTGGCCAGGAAGTACGGGGCTATATCGTTGATTCCCAGATTGTAGCCAACCTTGGCCTCACCTACATGAACCAGGGGAACTACGACGAAGGAATCCGCCAACAACAAGAGCAACTCGCTTATTGTCAGGCGCACAACGACAAGCCGGGCATGGCCACCATCCATACTTACATAGGCATCGTTTTGCAGGAAAAAGGGGATTACGAAGAAGCTTTATTCCACTTCCAGGCCGGACTAGATCTAGCCACCGAGTTGGGCAACAAACACCTAACTGCGGTAGGCATTGGCAACATCGGGCTCATTTACGAACGCCAGGGTAAGTACAACGACGCAATGGAGTTGTATGTCAAAGACCTCGCGCTCACTGAAGAGTTGG
>JAAFHQ010000643.1 GCA_013298445.1 Chitinophagales bacterium
AAGGACGTACCATTGATCTTTTTCAAAAGAAGGTTGAAAGATGGTCAATCCATCGGGCGAAATGGCCATGCGGTCGCAACCCGCTTCATAAATCTTTTCCCAAAGCAATTTTTCGCTTTGTAAACTGATGCACATCAGCGATTTGATGGTGCTTACATAGATGCATTGGGTGGCCAGGCTTACACAAACGCCCTTGACGTTGGAGGGGTGGCCCGTGGCATCCAAACTACCCGTGGGAATCCGTTTGACCAATTTGTAATTGTCGTCGATGTCGTACACCAAAATTCCATGCCCGCCGTATTCCAGGTAGTTGCGAATGCCGGGTTCGGCTACGTAGAGGTATCTTTTTACACTAGATTGTGCTTGAGCAAAAGGCAGCAGCAGACATAAAAAGATGAGGGACAAAAATGAGGTGCGAGTGGGTTCAAAAACGTTGATCTTAAGCATTTTGCATGAGTTGAGGGCAAACCTAAAAAACACTAATTTATCTTGATGGGCCACAAAGGTCCAAAGGGCTAAATTTGCACTTTAACCCCTCGTACCTTTGTGGCAAAAAACTACTTTACTTGCGCTTGTAGCCCAGTGTGAAGCCGATTAAAGCTCCTGCAATGGCACTGATGATCGCATAAACGATGCCATCCAAGAATACCCCACCCCAGTTCATCAAGGTAGTTGTTCCATGAAGCATCGAGTCATAACTAACCGTGATCAAAAAACCAATGAGGCCACCGTAGATGGCCCCTGTACTTAGCGTACGAATGTTTGCCCATCTTTCAAAAATCCAGGCCAGTAGGAATGAAGCAACCAGGTTCCCAAAAACCAGCACTTCCATTTTGGGTTCGGCTTGTACACTAGCCATATTTGGCATTGCCGAAGCCAGTGCATTTTTAAATACAATGGTGTACATTACAAAACCACCCATAAAATAGCCGATAAAACCGGCCAGGGTTCCCAACAAAAGTTTGGTAGAGTTCATAAGTGTTGTATTTAAGAGGTGAAAAGGAATGTCTCAACGAGGTAGGGTATAGTGTCAATATTGATGGAATGCCTGGGAGATAAATGCGAGTACTTCAGGTAGCGCTTCACGCCAATAAGTCCAGGTGTGGCCGCCGTTGCGGATGCGAAATTCGTGGGGGATTTCTTTTTTGCGCATGGCAATGTGCACTAGGGAGTTGCCTTCAAACAAAAAGTCATCGTCGCCACAGTCGATGTACCAGCGCACTGCCTTTTTTTGGTCGTCGGGGATGTTGTTAATCATGTACACAGCACTTTGTTGCTTGTAATAGGCCTCAACCTGAGCAGCAGTCGCCGTAGAATCCTGTCCACGCTTGATTTGTGCTTTGGCTGCCTCCAGGTCCAAAGGCCCGGTGGCTGCACTCAAGGGACAAGCGGAAGAAAACAACTCGGGGTGGTGCAATGCGTAAGCAAAACTTCCGCCGCCGCCCATGGATAATCCTGCGACCGCTCTAAAGCGTTTTTCTGCCTTGATGCGGTATTTTTTTTCTACCGCAGGCATCAATTCTTTGAAGAAAAAATCCTCATACAACCAGGTACCTGTGGCGGTGTTGGCATAACCCCGGCGTCCGGTATTGGCATCGGGCATAACGATGATCATGGGCGTGGCTTTCCCTTCAGCAATCGCTTTGTCGGTGATGTTTTGTACTTCGCCAAACTGAACCCAACCGGTCTGATCGTCTCCAGCACCATGTAAGAGATAAAGCACCGGATAACTGCGGGAAGAAGTTTCATAATCGGGAGGCAAGTAGATGGCGTACTTCCGCTCCATATTGAGGATTTTGCTTTGGACGGAAAGGTTATCGAAAACTTTGCTGCCTTGTGCAAAAAGAAGATGGGTGCCCATCACTGCGATCAGTAGGAAAAAGTTTTTCATGTAGTTTATAGTTTAAACAAGCTCTGAATGATACACAAAATACAAAACGTTTTGTATTCTAAATCAAAATTTTACGAAACCGTACGAGAGTGTTCAGCAGTGGACAGTGTTCCGGATTTTTAAATGTCTAATTGATTGATTTAATGTTATTTTGTTTTCTTGGCATAAAAATTGGGCCTTATTTTACGATTGGCTTTGAAAAAACTGCGCACACGATGCTCCACCACAACCTCTTGTTGATTTACCGCAACATCAAACGATTTAAACACAGCTTTTTCATCAATTTGATCGGCTTGTCTACCGGATTGGCCTGCACTTTATTGATCTACCTTTGGGTCACCGATGAATTGAGTGTTGACCATTTTCATAAAAACGACCAGCGTTTGTTTCAGGTCATGGGCAATCTGGAAAACGAAGGCAAGGTGTTTACCCAGTCCGCTACACCCAAACACCTGGCGGAGCTGCTAAGTACGGAAATGCCGGAAGTAGAAATGGCCGTTACAACTACCCCTCCCGCCTGGTTTCCCAAATTCACCCTGAATGCCCAAGCCGAGCCCCTTAAAGGAGTAGGCAAATTTGCGGGTGTGGATTTCTTCCGGCTGTTTTCCTACGAACTCCTGCAAGGCAGCAAAAACCAGGTACTGCGGGATAAAAGTGCCATTGTCATTTCAGAAAAACTGGCCAAAAGTTTGTTCAAATCCACTGAAAACGCCATCGGCAAAAGCCTGGAATGGGACTTAGCGGGTTTGAAAAAACAATGCACCGTCAGTGGGGTATTTAAAAACCTGCCCAGCAATGCCTCCGAGCAGTTTGATTTTATCTTGCCTTTTGAATCTTTCTTGGACATCATCGGTCGGGGGATAAGTTGGGACAATCTATTCAATACCTATGTGGTGTTGAAAAAAGGGGCTGACCCGGAGCGGTTCAACGCCAAAATTGCGGATTATATCCAGCGCAAAAATCCTGGTGCGAAGGTCGAGTTGTTCATCAAACCCTTTGCCGACAACTATCTGTACGGCCAATACGAAAATGGCGTTCAGGCTGGTGGAAGAATCGAATACGTTCGCCTTTTTTCCCTCATCGCCCTGTTTATTCTGCTCATTGCCTGCGTCAACTTTATGAATCTGGCCACGGCCAAAGCAGCCAATCGGATCAAGGAAGTGGGCATCAAAAAAGCCATTGGGGCTAGGCGGAGCACCCTCATCTGGCAACATTTGGGGGAATCTACAGCCATGACCTTGCTCTCCTTTTTGGTGGCTACGCTGTTGGTCGTGTTGCTTTTGCCCGCGTTCAATGAACTTACGGGCAAACAACTGGCGCTGAGCTGGAATACCAATTTGCTGCTCGGCGCCTTCGCCATTGCTGCCGCGACCAGCCTTGTGGCAGGCAGTTATCCGGCCTTTTACCTTTCCAGTTTCAAACCAGTGGCGGTGCTAAAAGGAAAACTGAGTACTTCCGGCGGAGAGCTACTGGCCCGCAAAGGACTGGTCGTTTTTCAATTTGGCATTTCCATCGTGTTCATTGTAGCCGTATTGGTCATTTACCAGCAAATCGAATTTGTACAAAACAAAAACCTGGGTTACAACAAAAACAACCTGCTCTACTTTGAAATGGAAGGAAAAGCCACGGCCAATCCCGAAGGTTTTTTGACCGCTTTACGCAAAGTGCCCGGTGTGGAATCGGCTGCGAATATGTTGACCAACATTGTCGTCGGGCCAGGCGGCAATATGCCCAACATCGATTGGAAAGGGAAAAAAATAGCCTTTCAAAATGTGGGCGTGAGTTATGACATGATCGAAACCCTGGGCTTAGAGATGCGCTCCGGTCGGCCTTTTTCGAGAGACTTTAGTTCCGATACCAGCAAGTTGATCTTCAATGAAGAGGCCGTTGCAGTGATGGGTTTGTCCGAACCCGTGGCGGGGCAAGTCATCGATTTTGGTGGCAGGAAAGTAGAAATTTTGGGGGTAGTCAAAAACTTCCACCTGCAATCGCTGCACGAACCCGTCAAACCTTTTTACTTCCGCTTTGATCGCATGTATGCCGTAACCGTGATGGTGCGCATCGCCGCCGGGACGGAACAAAAGACCCTGGCCGCTTTGGCGCAGTTTTACAAAGATTACAATCCTGGTTTTGTGTTTGATTATACATTTTTGGATCAAACTTACCAGGCTCAATATGTGGCTGAAAAACGAGTGGGGCTGTTGTCGCGCTATTTTGGTACCCTGGCTGTGTTGATTTCCTGTTTGGGTCTGTTTGGTTTGGCTGCCTTTACGGCCGAGCGGCGAGGTAAGGAG
>JAAFHQ010000644.1 GCA_013298445.1 Chitinophagales bacterium
ACAATTAGAAAAAATGCGGAGGTCGCCTTTACCGCTTCATCGGCTGCAATTTCCAATAGGTCAAGCTCCGCCACAGCCACTCCAGCGGACCAAACAGGAAGTACTTCAACCAGATTGGACTCACGATCAACTGAATGGCCCAGATGACCAACACGACGAAATAGATCTGGTAAAACTCCAGCTCAGCATAATAATTCAAGCCGTAGCCAAAGAAGAACAAGGTGCAAATGAGCGAGTGTGAAATGTAGTTACTCAAAGCCATACGCCCCACTGCTGCTAGTCGACGGCACAGACCTTGTGCTACGCCCGATTTCGCAATCAGGATCAAGGCCGCCGCGTGCCCCATAACCAGGAGGATGCGCTGGAAAGGATAGATCAAATTGATCCAATTGATGGGTACTTGCTCCATGCGGGCGAGGTTGGCTTCGAGTGTGGAGAAGTGATGGAAGCTGTAATATTGAGCATACAGTACCAGGGGCAAACCTAAGCCATAGCCGATTTTCAGCACCGTCCAATAGTCCTTGGTTGACCAACTACCAGTCAGGAAACCCCATTTGAAAAGTGCCAAACCCAAGAGCATCAGAGCCAGAGAGTCCCATACTTCAAAAGGCAGGTATTTGGTCTGAATATCAAAGGCTATAGGGCGCAAGTAGCTGGCTACAGTGCCGTAATCCGACTTCATTTTACGGGCGTTTTCTTTGGCATCTTCCCGGTTGGGGATCATGGTCTTTTCTATTTCTCGCCATTCTTTCAATGCCTTAGTTTGGGCTGCGGAGAGGGTTTGATTTTGGCTTTGGGCCGTACTTGCTTCTACATAGGCGATGCGTTTTGCGCGGACGCCCTGGTATTGAATGGTTCCGGCTACAAAACTCGCGATGGCTACGATGGGCACTGCCCACACCAGGTATTTGGCGGCCACATTGCGGAACAAGTACAGGATCATGCCACAAACGGCGTAGAGGTACAGAATCTCGCCTATCCAAAGGATGAGGTGGGCATGAATCAACCCGAAGAGCAAGAGCCAAAACATGCGGCGATAGTACAGCGCATGAACCGAAGCACCTTTGGTGCCTTTATTGGCAATGAACAGCAGCACGCCTGCCCCAAACACCATGCCGAACATGGCGCGCATCTTGCCTTCAAAGAAGATGCCGATGAATTGGTAAAGCCAAAAATTGAAAGTGCCAGGGGCATTCTTGAAGGCTTCAAACGAATAATCGGCCATGGAAAAACCGGGTATGTTCATCAATAAGATGCCCAGAAGGGCAAATCCTCGGAGGATGTCGATGGTGTCGATGCGCTGGGTTTCCGCAACGGGGGCGGCAGTAGCTATCGCTTGAGTGGTTGCTGACATGTTTTTGTGATTTTAGGGGCGATAAAAAAATAAATGTTCATTTTGCCATAGGATTAGATAAGTAAACGGTTCAATTTAAGTGTCTTATCTAATCCTATGGCTTAGGAAAAATGAACATTTATTTTTGCCCACTACTTAGGTAAATTGGAGTGGTACGTTTAATCCCGAGGATCAACCAAGCGTTGTCCGCAGAACTTGCAGGTTGAAGTGCGCTGTGCCGGATATCCGATGCTTCGATAAATGTTGACGAAAGCCAATGGCTCCTGATTGGCATGGTGATGAGGGCACCCGCTTTGAATATGCACTTGGGTAAGGTCTGATGGCGTGGCTTGTACCTCCTGCGCTACGCCGCAACTGCTGCAAAACATACCTGTACCAAGCACCAGTACGAGGAGGCTCATGAAGTGATTGCGGCTATTTTGTTGAGCCCCCTTCGATTGGGTGTATTCCTTGATGACATAACAAACGAAGATGACACAGAGGAAGGCAACCCCAGCGGTTAAAGACAGGAGGATGTTTTGTTCAATGAAATGGACAGCGTTGGATACTTCCAGCTTAGCCTGATTCACATTGTACAGTGAAGCCATAGATTGTGCAGAAAGTAGGCTTGTTGTGCTGAGGAAAAGGACTGCGACAATTAGGATGTTTCTCATGGTGCTCGTTTTTGGTGTTAGCAAAATCAACCGATGTTTAATCCTTAATTGCGGCTGGTAGGAGGGAGGTAAGTGGGAGAGGTAGATTTTTTTGAAAAAATTTTAAAAGCTTTAAAAAAACAAAATAAGATTAAAGGCGAGATGATGACAAAGTCATTCGCAGGGATTACAATGATTAAGCCTCGAAGATTTAGTAAACGTAAAACTCACTCCACCAACACAAAGCCCGCCCACTTGAACGCCTCGCCACTATACCTCCCCCGCAGTTCCGCCTGCGTAGCCCGAAACGCCTCCGGCACCGCCATTTTTCCTTCCAGCCAATGCTTGTAAAAAGCGGTCATAAAGACTTGGGTTTGAAAATCGGGCACCTGCCACAGGGACATGATGAGGTACTTTGCGCCTGCAATCTTGAAAGCGCGTTGCAAGCCGTATACCCCTTCGTTGCCTACGAGGTCGCCAAGTCCCGTTTCGCAGGCGGAAAGTACTACGAGTTCGGTGTTGGCGAGGTTCATCTGACTGATTTCGTAGGCGGTGAGGATGCCGTCTTCCAGGCCGGGCAGGGGGTTGCCCGTTTTCCAGGCGTGATTGCTGCCCGCCAGTAGCAGGCCCGAGCGGATCATGGGGTTGTCGGATACTTTGAAGGTTTTTTCGCCAATGGCCTGCTCACCACCCGGCTTCAACTCTTTTGGATCGGGAAAGAAAAAGCCGTGGGTGGCCAGGTGTAGGATACGCGGTGAGGCGCTGCCTTGCCCCAGGGCTTTGAAGGATTCTTCGGTCGCTTCGGCGCCTTTTTTAAGGGTGGGCACGATGCCTTTGCTTTTCATCACGTTGGCGGCCGCGCTAATTTCCACCTCCGTCCAGCGCAGGTAGTTCCAGTTTTCGCCGCGGAGAGTGGAGTCGTTTTGGGCGATATTGGGGCCGCGCCGGGCAGTCAGGTCCTCGAGTTTTGCTGGCGTATTAGCAGCTACAGTGGGCGTGGCGTCGTATTGGATGCCGCCGTAGAGTTGGGCGGTAGCGCTTGAATTAGTTGCAGATATTGATGGTACGACCAACTGGCGGGTGCTCCCCAGAATAGTCAAGCGGTAGTTTTCGGCCAATGTTTTACCGTTGGGGGTGGGAATTGCCCCCAAGTTGATGCGGTGCAGTAGGCCAGAGGGTGAGCAATACACGGTGGCTCCTTGCGGTAAGGCAGCCGCGATGGGTTTCCAGATTAGACCGTAGAGTTGCTCGCCTTTTTTGCCATTGGCATAAAGATCGTTGTAAAAAGTGGGTTGGGGGCTGCCCTCAGTTTTGAGCAATGCGGCGAGTTGTTTTTCTTCAAAAAGGGGGATGATTTTTGGGGAATTCTTGCCCGGCAAAAGCAGGAGCGCAGCGTACAGCGTACTGTCGGTTTTCTTTTTGTGATAAAAACGATAGCTGACAAACTCGATAGCTGCTTCGCCGGGTTTCAATGCTGCTTGAACTTGCTGCCATTTGACTTGCTGCAAGGCTTGGCCAAAACCTGCTACGGTGCGGGCGAGGTCTTTTTCGAGGTCGTTGGCGTTGGCTTCCAGGTCTGCTATGCTTGTATTATTGCGGTCGGCGATGGGCTGGGCATACTGTGCAGCAAGGCGGCGTTCGTAGGATTTAAGCAGGTTGAAATTTTCGGCGGCAGCCGGGTTGGAAAGGGATAAACGTTTAAGTTGTCCCGCAGTCTGGAGCAGGAAGCCCTTGTAAAACAAAGAATTGTCAAAGCAGGCTGCTGTTGCTTTTTTACTGGTGGACAGTTTTACAAAAGAGAGGGCTTGATCTTGGCTTTCGGAAAATTTATTCAGGTACTTGCCCAATTCGCGCTCAGAGAGATGGCGTATCGCTTTTTCCAACAGGGCTTGATTCGCCTGCGAACATTCGATATAGAAGGACTCGGCTTTTTCGTAGTTGTTGGTGGCCATGTAAAGGATTGAGAGGTTGCCCAGACTTTCAGCATAGTCCGGATGTGCTGTCCCCAATGCTTTTTCCCGGATAACTTTTGCTTGAGGGAAAAGTGGCTCAGCCTCTTCGTATCTACCCATGTCAAGATAAAGCAGCGCCAAGTTGTTCAGGCTTGAGGCATATTCAGGATGTTCTTTTCCTAGTTTTTTTTCCCGGATGGCAATGGCTTGGAGGTAGAGTGGTTCAGCTTTTTCATA
>JAAFHQ010000645.1 GCA_013298445.1 Chitinophagales bacterium
ACGTTTCAAGAGGCCTTCCAAGGCTTCTTTTTCCCCTTCGCTCAAGGTTAGATAGATTCTCATCTCTCCTCTTTTTGATGCTAAGTTACCAATATTTCAAAGATCGTTTTTTACGAAAAACTTCATAAGCACGTGGCAATTGATGCCCTCCGAGCAAAAATTACCAGCTGTGTTAGTTCAAATTTAATTCTACCAAAGCGGCATTTTTATTACCACAAAGAAAAAAAAGAGAGGACACTAAGAACACAAAGCGGAGCGTCGTCAACGTCTAACTTTGTGTCCTCTGTGTCCTCTTTTTTTTCCTTTGTGATAATAAAATGTCGCTTTGGTTTAATGCTTACAGCTTGACAATGAGAGTCGTCGTGAACGACCTCCCATCCGAAGGCCAAACCCCCGGTCCTGGATAAATCGTAGGCCGCTTAGTGAAATACTGCGTGTCGGTGAAGTTGCTTACACTAGCCCGCAAGGAGAAATGTTTATTGAAACGATAGGTCGCATTGAAGTCGAACAAACCGTAAGCAGGCACCGTACCTTTGGAGCCATTGGGACTTGGGTTAACTGTATTTTCAGGATCAGAATAACTCATGGCTACCCAGCTGTACTGAAGTGCCGCGCTAAGTTTGTGGTAACGGCCTTGTATTCCATTTCGCGTCATCCACTCTGGCGTAGATTCGATCCGATTGCCTGCAATTTCGGTGATTTTTCCTCCCGTTACAAGGGTCCCTTGCACATAACGGGCATCAAAGTAAGAGGTAGAGGTAAAGACGCTGATGCTGCCACTTTTGGTTTGAAGCACATTCACTTCGGTGTAAAACTCGACCCCATGGGTGATCGTATTGCCCAGGTTGGTTTTAAACACCAAAGATTGACCATTTTCCTGAATGATGGTGCTGCCCATGCGGTTGTTGTAGTGTAGGGCAAAAACGGACACATCAAAATGTACGCGGTTGCGCCAGTTGCCCCGGATACCCAGTTCAGCGTTGAATCCTTTGGCGTCCAAAAGGTTGGTGTCAATTTTTTCCAGTGAATTGGCAGGAATCACGTCAGCAAAAATGACCGGGCGATAAGCTTCTGAAATCCCGGCGTACAAGCTGGCAAAGCCATTCAATTTGTACTGTGCGCTGGCTCCAAACAAGGGGAAACGGTGCATGATTTGATTGGGCACTTTTGCCGGAGCCAGATATGAAATGGTACCCGTCATGTCGGTGGTACCATTTTCTACCCGCATGCCGCCCGACACAGACAAGCGTGGGTTCAATTGCAACAAATGCTCCGCAAATACAGCAATATTCCCGGTGCGGAACCACAAATTCCGACCATAACCAGGAGTGACCAAACTCAGGTCGTAGTCAAAACCCGCAGTACCTTTGCCAATTTGTTGGCGGTTCAGGTCATTGTTGATGTAGCGTGCGCCAGCAATGGTGGTGTGTTTGATGCCACCCGTATTGAATTGGTGTTTAAAACGTGCTTCTGCGGTGAAGCTGTTGAAGTTATCGATATCCACCTGGCGATTGGAATAAACACCTGCTGCATTGGGTACGTCCAGTCTGTCCGCGAAACCTACAAACATCACGCTGTTGCGGGTACCGTACAGACCATTGGCAATGACGCTGAGTTGGGTGCGGGGGCTGATTTTCCAATCCAGATTGAGTGAAGGCACCCAAATATCTGGAGCGTAGTAATTGCGGGCACGGGTGGATTGCCGTGGATTGTCGAAAAACAAACCATCAGAAAGAGGCCCGGGGATGTGGTAGTTGTAGTAGGAGTGAGCGACTTCCGCCTTGAGGGTCAAGTTGGGTGAAAAAGCATAAGCCAGGGAGAGGAATTGCCCATTGGATTTGCTGTCGCCGTTGTCCCTGTATCCATCTGAAGCGCGGTTGTGCGCATAGGCATAATAGCTGAATTTGCCGATTTTGCCACCAATGGCGTGGTACATGCTGCGGGTGTCGAAGGAACCGTAATTGAACTGGCCTTCATAGGAAATTTTACGGGTAGTATCAGCTGTTTTGGTCACGTAGTTGATCATTCCGCCAAAGGTTGCACCGTATTGTAGGGAGGCCGTGCCCCGGATCAGTTCCACTTTTTCCACACTCTCCATTGGAGCGCTGAAGTGGCTGGCTGGGTAGCCATACAAGTCGCTATTGGTCATTACCCCATTGAGGCGCACGTTGTATTCCCAGGAACGATGTGGATCGAGGCCACGGGTGGCAATGTTGATTTGGTTGCCCGAGCCATCCATGTCGTAAACGAACACGCCAGGAACTTTGGCGAAGAGCTGGCGCCCGGTTTTGTCGGCTAAGTTGACATCCATGTCGGCGATTGAAATTACCTCGTTCTTTTTGCCCGAGGCAATGTAGGTGCCGACTACTTCCGGCAAACGTTCGATCACAGTTTGTTGCTGGCTTAATTCCCGTACCGTGAAAGTATTGAGGTCAATACTGGTGGCGGTCAAACTTACCTCCACGTAAAGATCGGATTTGACGGCTACTTCCTGAGGTAGGTAACCAAGCAATGAAATGGACAAGATTTGCTGCTGTCCGGGTTGGGCAGCGATTTCAAAACGCCCTTCAGCGTTGCTTTCCACCCCGGTATTGCTTCCTTTCCAGAGGATTGCGGCACCCTTGAGCGGCTGGTTTTGGGCGTCGATGATTCGTCCTTTTACCATTTGGCCTTGGACCAAAAATGGCAATAGGCACAATAATCCGAGTAAGTACTTGTACATAGGATTACAATTTTTCAAGAGTTAGAGTAAAAAATGTGTGTTAGAGTAAAAGAGAAAATATAAGTACCCGTAGACTTGAGGACAAAGATACCTTGTGCCCCAAAAGCCTATAATGACAAATGTTAGATAATCCTTTGTTAGTGAAGTTGTATGTAGATAGGAATGCTCAACTGCATTGAGTGCAAAAGTAACAAAGAGCTTGTGAAAATAAAAACCCTTTAAAGCATTTTAAGGATATTTTAATTCAGTGAGTTGTCTCGTTTAATAAAAATGAAGCTACCTAAAACAAGTTAAGGTTGCAAGCAGTGGGCCTCAACTGCTTGCAACCTTTTAAATCTGGATTGATACATGCACAACCAGCTTAATTGTTTTTTATAACTTTAATGAGGCTGTATTTGCCGTCACTTTTTACTTTGACGAATAAAACGCCCTTATGATCCAGGTTTTGGATCTGGAAGGCATGTTTGTCTGTAACACCGGATGATTTAACCACCCTTACTACTCTGCCCAACGCATCGATGATTTCAAGCTCAAGCGGATTGGACTTTTCCAGCTTTACTTCGATGTTTAAAACTTCATTAAATGGATTGGGATAAGCATAAACGACTGGCTTAATGTCTTCCAGGCTGTTGGTTGATACTAAATTGCCAACAAAAGGGTACAAGTTGAAGGATTGGCCATCAAAATAGGCCAATCTGTTTGGGATTGTTTGAGTAATCTTATTGAAATCTGTAGCTGATATTTTTGAAGCCCTGTATCTTGCCATCAACCAGGTCAAAAAACTTTCAGCAACATCCTCTCGGTCAGGATAATCTCGTGCATAGGTAGAAATAAAATTTCCATCTTTGTTTTGAGCAGTTTTCCAACCAGAAGAAGTTCCATGAGAAAAATCCAATGAGGTATGTGTTGCTTCATGAACGAATGTTTCTTCAAGAAATCCAGCTGCTTCATAAATAGCGGATTGTCCTGTATGAATGAGTAGAGCCTTATTTCCGCCGCCGAAAGGCTGTACGCCTTTGTTTATCCATATTTGATCCACATCAGTTCTTAAGCAGTTAGGCAATTGACCGATGATGCGCGCATATTTTTCTGCTTCAACTTTTGCTGAATCAAGTGATCCAAATTCTGGATTGACTATCGCTTCTGAAGTAATGCCATCATTCCAAATTACATTAAATAAATAGGCATTGATGTTTACCCAATTGTTTACTCTTCTATCAAAAACTTGTCGCACCCCGCGCCCACTGTAGGTAGTACTTTTAATAGAAGATGGATCGGATGGAGTGATGATGTTGGGGTATAAAAAATTAGTTCCTCCTGTAAAAGGTGGAGGTGGAGTCGAGGTCTTGTTGCCAAAAAATGGATACAAGTTAAAGGATTGACTATCAAAATAGGCCAACCTGTTCGGAATGGTCTGGGTAATCTTGTTGAAATCCGCTGTTGAGATTTTT
>JAAFHQ010000646.1 GCA_013298445.1 Chitinophagales bacterium
GAGTTGCAAGACTCGGGGCCTTCCACATCGTGCACAAAGTCGTGACCGGCTGCTACGCTGGGAAAAAACTCCCGACGGCTGTTTCCGCCCAGGGCCAGGCTGCGCTTGCTGGTAACGGTTTCCCAGAAAAAGCGACCCGCCTTGGCGTATTTTTCTTCCTTGCTCAGTTCCGCGATGCGTTGGAAACCGACCGCTTTGGGTACCTGGGTATTGGCGTGTTTGTTGTCCAGGTTGTCCTGGCCCATCGACAGCGGATCGAGCAAGGCCTGGTGGGAAAAGCGTTTTGCCGCCTTCAGGTATTTTTCGTCCCGGGTCATTTGGTAGGCATCCGCAAAAATCTCGTTCATGCCGCCATGCTCGATGTCCAACATGGATTGCATTTGCGCCTCACTCAAATTGGCAGTAATGGCGATCCCCCAGTCGCAAAAGTTTAAAAACAGCGTTTTGGCCGTTTCATCACCAGTGTACAACCAGGCGTCGCGCAAACCGGAATACATTTTATGCACATTGTACCAGGGCACCCAGGCTGCACGCAAGGCTTTAAAATCGCCGTCTTTGAAGGTCGACCAGATTTCTGCACTTTTGGGCACTCCCCCGAGGTACCCAAGTCCCCAGCTCGGGTGATTGAGCGCCTGGGCCTCCTGACAAGCTTTGAGTTCAGTGAGTATGTACGCCATGCGCTTTTTACACTCGGCATTCCCGGTCTCGGCATTTATGGCCATCGCAGAGAGGTAGTGCCCACCGACGTGCCCATCCAGGCCATCCCAATTGGAATAACTCGCCGCTTTTTCGGGGAGCCCGGCTTCCTTGCGGTAGGGATTCAACAAGCGGTCTACATCGTATTGCAGCAGGGTTTGAATGTTGAGATCCCGGGCGTGTTTGAAAGGCCCCTCGAGCAAACTCACCTCAGCAAGCGAAAATGAATTGGAATAAAGCCGCTCCTGGGCATTGGCGCTGCAAATGCCCAGGAGGCTAAACATACTGACGATGAGCAAGAATTTTCTCATGGTGCGATTATTTGAACATGGGGTCATTGCCGCCATATTTCAAGTACTTGAAGGAAGCGGAGTTGGTACTGCTTTGTCCCGAGGAGGTAGCGTACATCCCATACAAACAGCCGATGAAACTGCCTGCCGCTTTGGTGCTGAGGAATTTGGCGTCTACTTTCTCTTTCAGCGGCTTCCAGGTTTTGAAATCCTCCGAACAGTAAAAACTGTAGGTGTCGCCAGCTGAACTGATGCGCAATCCTACTGATTTTGCTGGGGCTTTCACTGGAATTTCAGCCAGCAATTCCATGGATTTTTCCTTGGCCATACTTTGATACAACTGAATGACCGCTTTGCCCTGCGACTGGGATTTGCACAAGTAGTAAAAATGTCTTTCATCCTGGAGAATCACCAACCCCGCTTTTTCATGTTCCGCAGTGGGGCTGAAGCTCAAAGCCGTTTCCGCCGTGCTGTACAGGTGTTGCTGCCGTTTGCCGATGAAAGAAGGATTGCTGAAATCCATCACGGTTTCTGGCTTCAGTTTCAAAGTGAGTCCCTCCTTTTTGGACAAGGAAAAGGAACTGCTGTCTATTTTGCGCATGAACAGCAGCGCGGGGTCCAGGCTTTTTTCAAAAGTCAGGGTGTATTGAAAATTGCCCGCTTGTGGCAAAGCTCCTTTTTGCTTGACCTCTTTGTACTTGGCCGTGTAGGAATATTGGATTTCCTTGTGGTCGGGATTGATGATGGGCCAGTCGTTTTTCCATTCTACGGGTGCGATGAAGGTTTCCCGACCAGTGTTGTAATAATCGCCCTCATAAGGTCTTACCGCCAAAAAAACAGCGTAAGTTTTGCCATCGGGGCCTTCTACAAACTGGGCGTGTCCGGCTGAAGTAATTGGGTCTTTGCGGTCGGCGGGTAAATCGCGCTGGGTCAAAATAGGGTTCTGCTCATAAGGTACGAAAGGCCCCAAAATCGATTTGCTGCGCAACACCACCTCCGAGTGATTGACCGAAGTACCCCCTTCTGCAGCATACAAATAATACCAGCCATTCTTTTTGAGGAAGTGGGGCGCTTCAATCCACACTGGTTTTTTGGTGATGTCGACCCCGCCATTGATGAGCTGTGTTTCTTCACCGACCACCTTCAGCGCTACGGGGTCAAACTCCTGCACTCTGACCGTGCGGTGGCCTGAGTACAAGGGTTTGCGGTCGGGCGCATCACTGTTGTACACGATGTAGGCTTTGTCGTCACCGTCAAAATAAATGGAGGGGTCAATGCCACGTACCTGCGGAATCTTCACCGGATCACTCCAGGGCCCTGCGGGGTCTTTGGCAGTTACGACAAAATTGCCATCGTGGTCAATGTCGGTACACACCACGTAATATGTGCCTTTGTGGTAACTGATGGACGGGGCAAACAAGCCACGGGTCAACCGTTCCCCCATGAAATCCATCTGAGAATTGCGGTGGATGACATTGCCGATTTGTTTCCAGTTTTTCAAGTCCCTACTGTGAAATACTGGGATGCCCGGGAAGTACGAAAAAGTGGAATGGACGAGGTAATAATCCTTGCCCACCTGCGTGATGCTGGGATCGGGATAAAACCCGGTCAGGATGGGGTTGGGGATGGTGATTTGAGCTAGGCCGAATTGGCTGGCGAAGAGTAGGATGAGGATGGT
Organism: Chitinophagales bacterium; assembly: GCA_013298445.1. Lineage (GTDB taxonomy): Bacteria > Bacteroidota > Bacteroidia > Chitinophagales > Saprospiraceae > Haliscomenobacter. The sequence continues at coordinate 2,665 of JAAFHQ010000646.1, forward strand.
TTGATATAGTTTATGCATGGTTGCGTTTTTTAAATTGAATTTAGACATTACGTAGGCTTTGGTATCTGCGACCGTTGAGCCTGCTCACGTAGTGAGCGAAAAAGGACCAACGAGCGCCCACGTAGTGGCAGGTAGAGTGCCAAATGAACCCTCGAAGTACTTATTTCTTCTACAGTCCCACCAAAGTATAAACCACTCCCTTCTGCGTAGCCACATCATACAACATTGTCGCTTTCAACTCCAATGGCTTAATCGTCGCCTTCGCAGAAACAATCGGCGCAGGCGTTTCTTCGGTTTGATAAAAAGGATTAGGGTTTTTACCCGTAGCCACTTTCAAACTCGCGCCAGTGCTAAATTTCAAGCCATTGGGTACCCGCAAGCGCAGGTTGCCGCCCAGGTTAGATTTTACCACCAGTTTTACCACCTTGCCATCCTTCCATTGCAAGTCTACCACTTCAAAACCACCCCAGGCCCGCAGCCCGGTAATGCTGCCATTGGGCCATAAATCAGGTAGCGCGGGCAACACGTGAAGGGCCGCATCGGAACTTTGCAGCAGCATTTCGGTGATACCCGAGGTACAGCCAAAATTGCCGTCAATCTGGAAAGGTGGGTGCGCATCGAAGAGGTTGTTGTAGGTGCCACCACCATCGGGGTTTACGCCCAGTGGGGTCAACTGATTTTGGATCAATTTGTAGGCATGGTTTCCATCCTGCAATTTGGCCCACCAGTTCACTTTCCAGCCCATGCTCCAACCCGTGGAAACATCGCCGCGTTGCAGCAAGGTATTGCGCGAAGCAGCAAAGAGCTCCGGCGTGCGGTAAGGAGAAATCTGGTTGGAAGGAAACAAACCGTACAGATGCGACACGTGGCGGTGGTGGTCATCGGGGGCATCAATATCTTCCAGCCATTCCTGCAATTGGTTGTGTTGGCCAATGTGCATAGGGGCCAGGCGGCTGCGCATTTGTTTCAAGGTATCGACAAAGGCCGCATCCTTGCCCAACAGCTGGGCCGTGCGAATGGTCGAACTAAAAACATCGTAAACAATCTGGTTGTCCATCGTCGTCCCGGCATCCAGCGAAGAGCCATCATGTGCTTTGGGTGCATTTTCAGGAGAGTTGCCCGGACTGACCACCATCCATTTGTACTGTGGGTGTTCAATCAAAAAATCAACATAAAACAAGGCAGCTCCTTTGAGGGCAGGATACACAGTGGCCAAATACGTTTTGTCTCCATTGTAGAGGTAATGCTCCCACAAGTGCTGCGTGAGCCAGGCACCTCCTGCGGTCCACATGCCCCAAAACGCGCCGTCGATTGCTCCATTCATGCGCCAGATGTCGGTATTGTGGTGGGCCATCCAGCCGCGGGTGCCGTACATGGTTCGGGCAGTTTCCTGGCCAGTTATCGAGAGTTCTTTGACCATCTCCAGGAGTGGTCGGTGCAGCTCGGCGAGGTTGGTACGCTCGGCGGGCCAGTAGTTCATCTCGGTGTTGATGTTGATGGTGTACTT
>JAAFHQ010000648.1 GCA_013298445.1 Chitinophagales bacterium
GCCGCCGCCAAATTCTTTGTACAAACGCCAGTTCGGGAATACATCCTTGCTAAGGGGTGGCGCCAGTTCGGAGTTGAAAGCCACGGGTTCATTGGGCCCTAGCCAGTAATCCCACTTCAGGCCATCGGGAATGGTTTCGGCGGCCAGGTTGTACTTCACCGGAGGTGCCCCCACGTTGACCTTGATGTGTTTGATCTCGCCGATGTAGCCATTGCGCACCAATTCGGCGGCTTGGCGGAATTCCGGCCAGGAGCGCTGCATGCTGCCTGTTTGGAACACCCGATTGTGCTGGCGAGCGGCATTGACCATGGCCCGACCTTCTTTGACGGTGAGCGAGAGGGGTTTTTCGCAGTAGATGTCCTTGCCTGCTTCGGCTGCTCTGACGGCCTGCACGGCATGCCAATGGTCGGGCGTGGCAATGATGACCGCATCAATGTCTTTGAGGGCCAACAATTCCCGAAAATCGGTGTACAGCGCGATGTCGGAATACTGGCCGAATTGGGTGTTTTTTTCGTAGTAAGCCTTGGTGCGCTCCATCATTTGTTGGGCCTTGGCCTGGTATACTTCACTGATGGCAGCAATGCGGGCCTCACCCGTACCGATAAAGGATGTAGCTAAGCCCTTGCCTTGTTTACCCGTACCAATCAGGCCAAAATTGATCATATCGCTGGGGGGCAAATAGCGGGTGCCCCGAGGGCTGGTACCACCGAGCACAAAGCGGGGGATGATCATGAGCCCCGCCGCGGCTTTGGCGCTGTTGCCCAAAAAATTGCGCCGGGAGGTAGATGTAGGTTTTTTGTTGGTCATATTTGTGGTTTTGGATCTGCTGAAAATCATACTAGGGGCAATTAATGTCCTTCGAGCAAAATGTCCAATAGTGTGGCTGAATATACAAATTTCAGGATTACAACGAGAATTCGCTTTGACTTACTCATTGCTTCAGCGGAATTTCCCGTACCCCCACTTGTTTCGCCCAGGTGTCATACTCCGCCTTCAAAGCCTCCACTTTTTCACTGGCTTGTGGCGCGAGGTTTACACTTTCGCTGGGGTCAGCGCTCAGGTCGTAGAGTTCCCAGTCCTCATCGCCGTGCTCTTTGACCAGCTTCCAGTTGCCATGACGGAGGGCTTTATTGCCGATGTGTTCCCAAAACAAGGAGCGGGTTTTCGGCTTTTTGGCTTTCCAAAAATAACTCAGACTTTGGCCAGGCAGCTCTTTGGGGATGGGAACTTGCGCCAGTTCCAGACTGGTCGGCAGCAGGTCAATCACGTGGCCGGGGGTATTCTGATAACCAGTCTTGGGCTTGATTTTGGCCGGCCAATGCAGGATGCAAGGACTGATGATCCCGCCTTCGTGCATAAAGCTCTTGTACAACTTGAAGGGGGTATTGGACACATTGGCCCAGGGCGCATCGTAGGTGCCGTATGAGCCACGCTCGCCAATTCTTTTGCCGGGTTCCCCCAGTTTTCGATCGTCGACGTTTTCGGAGGTGCCTCCATTGTCCGACAAAAAGACGATCAGGGTATTGTCCAATTCCTTCCGGGCTTCGAGGGTTTGGATCAGTTTGCCAATGTTCTGATCCATGCGGTCGATCATGGCGGCGTACACGGCCATTTTTCTGGCCCAGTTTTTTTTGTCGCTGATGCTGTTCCAGTCGGGAATATCGGCGGGTTGCGGGCTGAGCTGGTAGCGTTTGTCCAGTAGCCCGAGTGCTTGCATTTTGACAAAACGTTGTTGCCGGAGTACGTCCCAGCCTTGCAGGTAGAGGGCCTCGTATTTGGCAATATCGCTCTCGTAAGCGTGCAGCGGAAAGTGGGGCGCGGTATAGGCCAGGTACAAGAAAAAAGGTTTGGACTGCTGTGCCTGCTCCTGGATGAACTCGATGGCTTTGTCGGTAAATGCATCCGTGGCGTAATAGCCCTCCTTCGGGAGCACGTATTCCTGATCCTGCAAAACCATGTAGCGCTTGCGCTTTTCGGGTAGAACTTCAAAAAAGCTGGAAGCCCCGGAAATCAGGCCGAAGTATTTGTCAAAACCCCGTTTCAGTGGCCAGTGCTCCGGGCGCTCACCAACGTGCCATTTGCCCGTCATGTAGGTCTGGTAGCCCGCTCGGCGGAGGTGCTCGGCAATGGTGGGTGTGTTGGGGTCTAAAAAGCCCTGATACGGCCCAGGACTCACTTTTTGGTCATCAAACGACACCATATTGCCCATTCCTGCCGCGTGGGAATAGCGCCCCGTCAACAAGGAAGCGCGCGTGGGACAACAGCGCCCGGCGTTGTAAAAATTGCGCAACTTGAGGCCATTGGCGGCCAGTTTGTCGAGGTTGGGGGTTTTGGCTTCGCCGCCGTAGCAGCCGATATCGGAGTAACCCAGGTCATCGGCCATGATGAAGATGATGTTGGGGCGAGGGTCGCTTGGTTCCAACTTGTGACCGAACCATAGACTGCTGAGGGCAAACAGGCCCCAAAAAATGCTTAGTGTTTTTTTATGGCTCATGATCATAAGGTTACTGCGCTTATTGCTGTAACTTGAAGACGGCCCTGCTGAAAAGCACCCTTATCACTGAGGCATTATTTACCCTCCACTTTTTTCAAGGCAAGCGCATTGATGCAGTACCTCAGCCCACTGGGCAGTGGGCCATCCTGAAAAACGTGCCCGAGATGGGCGTCACAGGTATTACATAGCGTTTCGATGCGGTACATGCCAAATCCGCGGTCTTTGTGGTAGCTGATCGCATTTTCCCGAATGGGTTGGGTGAAAGAAGGCCAACCGGTGCCACTTTCGTACTTTTCAGCCGAATCAAAAAGCAGGCTGTCGCAGCACACACAAGCATAAACTCCGGGCTCAAACAGGCTGCACATTTCAGAACTAAAGGCCCGTTCGGTTCCTTTTAGCCGGGTAATCCGAAAGGCTTCCTCGCTCAGCAGGTTTTTCCACTCTGCTTCGCTTTTTTCCACACGCTGATCCGGTGCGGGGTTGCCATTGTTGGCAAATCTTAAGACATTCAGCCAATTGAGCATACTAATTTGGTTATTTAAGCAGTGGAAATGCTATTCCGCAAACGAAATCTGCCCGAGTTCCCGCATTTTGAGTTCCAGACGGAGCAAGGCATTGTTGGGATCTGAACCAAAAATGGAATACACCACCGTGCCGTCCTTGTCCACTAAAATCCAGTGCGGGGTTCCTCCGGCACCGTAATTCAAAAACGTGGTGTCGTAATTTTTGTCTTTGAAAAAAGGGAAACGGATCGCAAATTCCTCCCGCGCCTTGGCGAATTTTTCAGTGGAAATATCCAGGGACTCAAAATTGGTGTGGATGCCCAATACCTGAATTTGATTGCCCAATTCGTACACCATCCGATTGGCGTAGGGAATGGCTCGCCCCAAACAACCCGGGCAACCGAGGCTGAAGAACAAGATCAGCAAGGGCTTACCCAAAAATGCTTCCTGCTGAGGGGGCTCCTCCTCAAAAATCTTTTCCAGCGACCAATCGGGCAGCGGCGACCCAATGCGGAGTAAACTTAGATCTAATCGATTGTGCATGTATTAATAACGTTTTGGAGGGCAGGTGGTTGCTGAAGAGGGTGGATTAGAAGGAAAGGTTAACGTTTTGTCAGGGGATTGCGGAAGGAGCACTATAAAAACTCAAATAAGTATTCTTCTTTGAACTCGATGCCGTATTTTTTCAAAAAAGCCAGGTATTCAGTTTTGAAGCTGCGCTTGCGTTGGTGCTCTTTTTGGTTCAAAATATAGCTAATGACCTTGTTTAACTCCGTTCGGGAATGGGAAAATGCTCCGTACCCATCTTGCCAATTGAATTTAAAAGGTGTGAAACCCTTGTCCTTGATGAAGTCTGTGCTCTCGGTTTTGATCAAATGAACGGTGTCAGAAATGGCATATTTTGGGTTAAACCCCAGTAGAATATGGGCATGGTCAGGCATTAGATAAATGGCCAGCATTTTGTGGTTCTTGTTTTGCACCATTCCGGTGATGTAACGCTCTACTTCTTCCCGGAAATGGGGCTGGATCAGGCTGGAACGGTTTTTTACAGCAAAAACCAGGTGAATGTAGAGTTGGGTATAGGTGTTGGGTTTCATGGTGTTTGGTCTCGAAGTCAAAAACAGATTAAAAATCGATCGAAAATAAAAAAAGAGTTGCTATTTTAAAATA
>JAAFHQ010000647.1 GCA_013298445.1 Chitinophagales bacterium
GATTGATAGGTTTTTAAAAAATAGCCAAAAGATTTTTCTTCTTGAGGCAAAGACTCAGCCATAAGATAGCGCTCCATTTGGATGCGCAAACGAACAAGATTGGCATACGTTTTTTCTTCTCCGGTCAAAGATGCCATACGCTTTAGCCGAAGCTCCTTCATTTCCAGTGCCATAGCTGTACGTTCCACTGCGTCCATCTCGACAGGAAAAACAGCGGCTTCAACAAGTTCTTCAGGGCTTAAACCCTCAAAATGGTTTTTTTCCATAGTCAAGATATGTTTGGATGAGTAGATTCGCTTGATCGAGTTCCACAGCTAGTTGCCTTCCGTGTTGCTGGAACCCATATTTTTTCTGATAGTGTTCGACAAGATCGGTTTTAGGTATCAGGGAAACAAAACCCAAATAGCCATTTTCAAAAGCAAGCCAACAGCAATAGGCAATCAAGCAACCGGCTATTCGATCAATGACTTTTTTTCTCCCTTTTTGACTAAAAGCGACCTCCAATACACTTATCTCGATTCGAAATTCTTCAGGAATATCAAGTATAGCGACAAGCCCAAGCGTTTTTCCATTTTCGCCCAGAGATAGTTTGAACATTTTCTTTTTGGATTCCAAATTCCAATCAAAGGCAAACTCAGAATCCTCTTGAATTCGGATTAAATCGATCGCTTCAACTGATTCTATGGTTGCAGCTAAGAGTTTCCCGGTGTGTGTTTCTTGGAGGTTTACCTGCATAAGAGAAAATGTTTACGAAAATAGTAAACATTTTTGTAAAAAGCAAGTTTTGCCTAAAAAATAGCATTCACCCCCAATCCCAACCAATTGCCCCGCCGAATGGCACCTACATTCGGTTGGTTAAAATAATCATTAACGGTTGCCCCGTCACTGGCAGAACCAGGGTTCCCCTTTCTCCAGATGTAATGCAGCATCAATTTTAGTTTTCGTTCCTGCAAATGCCAATTGAGGCCAGTGTCGTAATAGGTTTCTGAACCTGAAAAGGTATTAACGGATAGCGCATCAGCTTGCCCCAAAGGGTCGGTGGCGCCTTGGTAATGCATCAGCGTAAAGGTCGGTTCCAGGAAAAGTTTTTTACCTGCAATCCAATTGTAACTGACGCGAAGGTGCCGAACTGAAGAAGCATAGGCAAAGCTGCGCAGCCCGGCATTATTGGGCAATTGGCGGGAGCCATTGCGCAACATGTGATGGTATTCGGCATCTACATTCAGGGCTTTCCAGTTGAGTAAAACATCTGCTCCGATGGAGGTATTGCGGCTGAATAGATCGGTTTGCCCCTGGGTACTGCCATCCAGGGCTAGAGAAATACCCTTGCGTTGGTTGAAAAAGTTTTGTAAATAACTGATTCCGTATTGTTTGAGTTCGGGGTCGCCGAGAGAGAGCACGGCACGGCCCACCAGGAGCGGTGAAAATTGCCTGCCTACGGAGTTGTTGCTGTTGGCATAAAAACCTGGGTTGAATACGCCCAGGTTGTAATTAAGGCACACTTTTTCGCTGCTGTTTTTTAGTAGGCCACCGAGGTTGACCCCGGCAGTTCGTCCGGCATTTAACCCAACGATGTGTTGTCGTAAGTAGGTCTGTGTGGCAGACTTCTCCAAACTTCCCACCTGCCAGGCTGGAGTGATGCTTTCCCGGCTAATTTGAGGTCGAAAATAACCGGCAACCAGGAAGAATTTTTCACTTTGGGGCTTCAGGCGCCATTCCAGAAATGCATCAAAAAGACCAACTGAAGGAATGGCACCATTGTTTGCTGCCCCGAAACTACCACTTTGTACATCCCGGCCTATGGCATCAAAAGACAACATTACAGTGGTTTTCAGGTTGTCGAAAGGTTGCATCCTGAAGCCAACCCGACCTCGGCGGATCAAAAAATTGAGTCGATCTTCAACCGCATCGTAAACCTTGGTTTGGGCGTTGAATACTTTTTGGTTACTGCTGTAGACACTCCAAAACTGGAACTGTAAAAGGGGCTCAATTTTAAAACCTTCCCGGTTTTTGAGGAAGCCCTGGAAAGGCTCCTGAGCAAGGAGTGGAGTCCCTGACAAGGAGATCCAGGCCAAAAAAGAGCTTAAGAGAACCCGAGCCCTCCAGTGCCAACCATTGGTAGCCATAGCTATTTACGTTATTGCAATAAATACGATCGATTAACTAGGGAACAAAGCTAGCTAGATTTACTCGTTCCTTAACTTTTATACTTTAAAAAATAGCATTTATCCCAAGCCCGATCCAATTCCCTCGCCGAATGGCCCCAACACCAGATTGATAAAAGTATTCATTGACTGTGGCTCCATCCCCAGCTGCTCCAGGATCACCAGCACGCCAGGTGTAGTGCAGCAATACTTTTAATTTCTTTTCATTCAAATACCAGTTGATTCCGGCGTCATAAGCACTCTCTGTACCAGAAGAAGCTTTGACAAGTGCGGCATTGGCCTGCCCTTCGGCATCTTTAGCCCCTGCAAAATGCATGTACATCATACTCGGTTCAATAAAGTATTTTTTTCCCACCGCCAGGTTATAACCAGCCCTGGCATGGCCCACCCGAGAAAGGTAGTTGAATGTTTTGGGCTGCTCCCCGCTATCATTGCGGTGACCCTGGCGGTACAGATGATGGTATTCAGCCGTAAAATTCAGGTGGTCGTAATTGAGCAATAGATCGGTACCCACCGAGGCCGCACGCTGAAAAATATCGGTTTTGCCTTGTCGGGAGCCACTCAAAGCGATCGATATCCCTTTGCGTTGATTGAAATAATTCATGTTGTAGGCAATGCCATATTGTTTCATTTCGGGATCACCGAGGGATAAAACGGCACGCCCGGCAATCAGTGGTGCAAATTGAGTACCCGCTGAATTCCCGCTGTTGCTGGTGTAACTTGGATTGAATACACCCAGGTTATAATTGAGCACTACTTTTTCTGATTCACTTTTTAACAAACCACCCAGGTTGACACCCACTACACGCCCAGGGCCTACTCCGGTGGTATGCTGTCGAACGTAGTTTTGGGTAGCGGATTTTTCCATGCTGGAGGTTTGCCAGGCAGTGGTGATGCTTTCTCGACTGATTTGTGGACGAAAAAAACCAGCGACCAGGTAAAATTTTTCACTCTTGGGTTTGATTCGCCACTCCAGGTAGGCGTCAAAAATGCCCACAGAGGGAATGCCCCCATTGTTCGTTGCACCAACGGTGCCGGTATGGACGTCCCGTCCCGTTGCATCATAGGCCAGTACGGCATTGAAACGGAGGTTCTCGTAAGGTTGCATTTTGAAGCCAACCCGAGCACGGCGAAACAGGAAATTCAGCCGATCATCGACAGGTTCGTATTGTTTTGTGCTGGTGTTGTACAACTCATGGTTCATGCTGTAGGTACTCCAAAGTTGCAGCATAACGTAAGGCTCAACTTTGAATCCTTCTTTGGGCTTCAAAAAACCTTCAAAGCTACCGTGTTGAGCAAAAAGAGCAGGCATACAGGCAACTAGGGCAACAAACAAGGCGAGTTTGTGCCATAAAGTAGTGGTGTTCATTCTTGTTGGGTTGAAAAAAAATCGGGTTGGTGCTTAAAGGAACGAGCACCAACCATTAATCCGTATTATTTATACATTTTGATCGATCACTGCTGCCAACTGATGGGCCGACTGCATGCCTGAACGTTGCCATTTGATGTCACCGTTTTTAAACAGCATAAAAGTAGGCACACCCTGGATGCCCATTTTTTGCGCAAGAGCAGGATTGCGGTCAACGTCTATTTTGATGATGGAGGCTTTATCTCCCACTTTTCCAGCCAAATCTTGTAAAATCGGAGCCATTGCCTTACAGGGACCACACCACTCGGCAAAAAAATCAACCAGAACGGGTTTGTCCCCCTGGATTAGTTCATTGAAAGACACTTTCTTTTCCATGGTATTTCGTTTTTGTTCTACACAGGACAAAAGTACCGACTAAAGGAGGGTAGATGCCGTGATCCAGATCACATTTACCAAAAATAATGTTTTCTTTGGGTTTCGGATTGAACTGTTATACTCGATTAATAGTATGAAAGGCAATTTAATGGAAGAGACACCTTTCTCTTTTGTTCCATATCAGGGCACGCAGTACGAGCCAGCAGAAATGCTCAAACGCAGCGAAACCTATTACCAATGGATGAACCAGCGGCGTAC
>JAAFHQ010000649.1 GCA_013298445.1 Chitinophagales bacterium
AAACAATTCGAAGACGCCGGGTTGCAGCGTCTGCACCTCGTCGACTTGGATGGTGCCAAAGCCCAACGCATCATCAACTACCGCGTACTGGAGCGAATTGCTGGGGCTACCAAACTGGTGATCGACTTTGGTGGCGGCCTCAAAGCGCATGAAGACTTGCGCATCGCCTTTGAATCCGGTGCCCGACAAGTTACCGGTGGCACAGTAGCCGTAAAAGAACCTGAATTGTTCCTGGATTGGCTCAAAGTATACGGCGGGGAGCGCATCATTTTGGGTGCCGACTTCAAGGATGGTAACATTGCAGTAAGTGGTTGGCAGGAGCAAAGCCAATTGGAGTTGTTTGCTTTTTTGCAAGACTACGTCACCAAAGGTGTCCAATACAGCATTTCTACCGATGTATCCAAGGATGGATTATTACAGGGAAGTGCCATTGATACCTACCAGCGCATCCGTGAAGAGCTTCCCGAGCTCAAACTCATTGCCAGTGGCGGGGTGACTACCTTGAAAGAACTGGAACGCTTGCGGGAAATTGGTTGCTATGGGGCCATCATCGGCAAGGCAATTTATGAAAACAAGATTAGTTTAACCGATTTAATGGCTTTTAACTCCTAAGACCTATGCTTGCTAAACGGATCATTCCCTGCCTGGATATTAAAGATGGGCGAACCGTCAAAGGGGTCAATTTTGTCAATCTGCGCGATGCCGGCGACCCCGTAGAACTCGGTGCGGCTTACAGCGAAAAAGGCGCCGATGAGCTGGTGTTTTTGGACATTACGGCTACCCATGAGAAACGCAAAACCATGTCGGAACTGGCACGATCCATTGCCCGACACCTGAATATACCCTTCACCATTGGTGGCGGCATTACTTCTATTGACGATGCGGATGCCATGCTGGCCGCCGGTGCTGATAAAGTGTCGATCAACTCTGCTGCGGTACGTCGCCCTGAATTGATCGATGAATTGGCCTTGAATTTTGGTAACCAGTTTGTAGTTCTGGCCGTTGATGCCCGTCAAATTGACGGCGAATGGATCGTACACCTGAATGGGGGGCGTATACCCACGGAGATTCGACTATTTGATTGGGTTAAAGAAGCGGAATCGCGTGGAGCAGGGGAGATCCTGTTCACCTCCATGGATCATGATGGCACCAAAGCTGGTTTTGCACTGGAGGCTACGGCACATATTTCCGAATTGCTGTCCATTCCTGTCATTGCTTCGGGTGGAGCAGGGAACATGGAGCATTTTTACGATGTCTTCACTGTAGGAAAAGCCGATGCAGGACTTGCAGCGAGTATTTTCCACTTCAATGAAATTGCCATCCCAGACTTGAAAGGATATTTGAAGGAGAAAAATGTAGTGGTGCGCTAGGCAATAAAGCTAAGGAAAGGTATAAAAATGGTGAGGGCCAGACGTTGAATCGTACTGGCCCTCTATTGATTAGTTTAGGTGTCTCTATCTTAGATCTTCCTGCGGCGGCACTGCGAGCAATTAGTGGCGGTTGGAGCTAGAAGGTCTCATTCTTGTAACAGTATTAGGAGTCATTTTTACTTCATCCAAAATATTTGATTGAGTTGGAGAATTTGAAGATACATTTCCAGAAAACACCGATCTGTTAACGCTGGAATTGTCACGATTGGTGAAAAAATCTGCACCATCGATATAGGCACTATTGTTTTGTAGTGTATTTGAGCGGATCAATGACTGATTCAGTCCGTTATTGATCGCACGGCTGAAAAATGCACCACCGTATAAAGCGAAGTTGTCTTTCAGGATGCAACCTTCAACTTTTACATTGCAGGTGCCGCCATTGCCTACATTCATTACTGCGCCACCTTCAACTTGGGCATTGTTTTGGAGGAATTTGCAGTTTGTGATTTCTGACCCGTTTACCGCGCCAGTAGTAGCAAGGTTGTAAATGCCTGCTGCATAGTTGGATTTGTTATCCTGGAAAGTACAATTTTTGATTCGTACTGTATGAGTACCTGTAGAAGCTTCATTGTACCATGCAGCTCCAGTGCTGGTACGGTGCCCTTCCTGCTCTTTTTCATTGGAGTTTGAAGCATTTCCGTTGCAGATGAAGAAGCCATCAACAGTTACTTGAGAAACATTCCGTGTGTAGACTACATTGAAAGAATTGTCTTCAGCAGAATTAATATCACCAATGTTGCCGGAAAGTACAGTTGGGTAGGATTCCCAATTGCGATTTTGCTCAGAAGTTTCATTACCTGTGAAACCTCCAAGTAGTGTAATGCCCTCGTTGATTACGAACGATGCATTCCGATTGCCAGTCTGCGAAGGTGTATAAACACCAGCAGCCACCCAGATTTTTGTTCCCGGCTTTGCAACTTGCAAAGCTTGTTGAAGGTCACCATAAGCTTGACTCCAAGATGAGCCATTGCCTTGTGCTCCCTTCTTCACGAACAGAATCTGCTGTGCGTTCATCTGCAGGAAAAAACCTGCCAAAACTAAAGTTGTAAAAATTGCCCTTTTCACGTTGCCCGCATTTGTAAGATCAGAAAATATCTGTACTTCAGCGAGTGCAACCGAGCTTCACGCTTGGTCACACCTCAGGTGTGCCAAACGAACGTAACAAATTTTGGATAACGGGATCTCCGGCACACAACCGGAAACATTTGCATTAGGATACTTTGTCAAAACTTAGCACAAGGTAATATAAATAATCTGAACCAAACAAGGTGTACTTGATTTTTTTTCTCATTTGTCTTTTTTTTAGGTGTATTTTACTTAGAATTGACACAATTGATGAAAAAATGTTATCTTGCGCAGTCCCTTCACACATCCTCCTCCCCCTTTGGGTATGTTCAAGCTCATAGTAGGCGTCATATCACATTCTAAAGAGCTCATAATTGTGTTGGTCACAGTACCAATCCACGATTTTTGGGGCTATCTACAAAATTAAAGAAAGCTACGAACCGACTCTAAGCAAAAGAATGCTTATTTTTCGGCAACATACAACCTTAAATAACTTCATTCCAAATGACTCGAGACCATCTACCCAAAGCCAAATTCCTATTGTGGAGCCGAAACATCTTTGTTTGGGTGGCACTTTTTTTACCAGGCGTAGCCGGACTCGCCCAGGATTTGCACTATTCGCAATTTTATGGTGCTCCCCTTCACCTCAATCCTTCTTTAACCGGGATTTTTGATGGGGATGTTCGTCTGATGGGGCAGTACCGCAACCAGTGGGCACAGGTTCCAGTGGGATATACAACTTTTACAGGTGCTGTAGACGTCAAGTTTTTCAATAAGAATGTGTCGGATGGTTTTGCAGCACTTGGTATTGGGTACAACCATGATCAGGCGGGATTTGCTGACCTTCGCCTGAGCAATTTTAATCTAAATGGTGCCTATACCAAAAGGTTAAGCAACCGCTTTTATGGCTCCTTAGGCGGGCAGCTTGGTTTCGGCGCGCGCAAATGGGAAGCCGACCAGGTGACTTATGACAACCAGTACGATGCCCAACAAGGAACTTTCAACCCAGATAATCCTAATGGAGAAGCTCCTTCCCAGCAAAAATTGAATTTCGGTGATTTTGGCCTGGGTTTTAACCTACGGTACCAGGTCAAAGAATCTTATGAACAGATCGATACTTCTACGGGGCAACGAACCAAACTTGACTTTGGAATGGGCTTGTTTCACCTCAATCGGCCCAATCAATTTTTTATAGCCTCAGATCCGGCCTTAGGTCCGGCTTTAGGTCGGCCGATTAAACTTCCAATGCGGTTCACACCTTATATCCTGGCAGATTTGCAGATCAGTAAACGTTTTGACTTGATTGCCAACGTTGCAGCTCAGTTTCAAAGTTCATATCGCCAGTATTTAGGTGGTTTGGGGTTACGGTACTACATCAACCCAAAACGCAATGAAGAATTCTCCATTCAATTGGGTGGAACAATGCGTTTTGATGCCCTGACCAATGATTCCGCAATCTATCCTGCAGTAGAGGCACGCTACAAAAAGATACGCGCAGGTTTCAGTTACGATGTGAACCTATCCAAATTCAATACGAGTGTAGAGGGTGGAGTCGGTGGCCCCGAATTGTTTATCCATTACATTTTTAAATCTTACAAACCAGTAAGTTTTAAACCCAATTGCCCTTTGATCTAAACACAGTGGAGCAAATCCATTGGATTCCTAAA
>JAAFHQ010000065.1 GCA_013298445.1 Chitinophagales bacterium
TCAAGATTGGGCGTTTTAGCCACTTTTTCGCCGTAACAACCTAAGTGTGGCGACATGTCTTCACAGACAATCCAGACGATATTGGGTTGCGATGCAAGGAGGCGATGTTGTTTGTATTGCTCAGGAGCAGTGAAGCACAACAAAGAAAGCGTGGCGAGTAGAAAGTAGTTTTTCATTCCCTTTCTTTTGATGCGTTTTGTATCAATTTGAAATCGTTAATTATCAATTCCTTCCCAATTTAGATACAATTTCATTATCCACATCATCAAAAATATAGTGGACTTTGGGGATGCTTTTACTGTGATCATCCGCTAATTTCTGCAATTCATTTACTATTTCTGGGTATTTAGCAGCTACATTAAACTGCTCGCTGGGGTCATGTTCAAGGTTATAAAGGAGCGGTGTTTGATATAAAGTTATTTCTGGGACATAGGGAACAACTGATTTTAAGTGCATTTTCCAAGCCCCTTTTCTGACTGCAAACAATTCATTTTTGTTATAAAAAAAGAATGTTTCAGTTGCTTCATTCGCTTTGCCTGTCCAAACGGGCATCAAATCATTGCCATCAATAACCCTATCGGTAGGCAATTGCCCGCCTGCTAATTTTACAATGGTTGTGAACAAATCCATGGTCGTACTGATACAGTCAATAGTTTGGTTGGGTGCAATTTTGCTTGGCCACTGAATAACGGCAGGCACACGCATACCGCCCTCCCAACAACTGCCTTTACCCCATTTTAGTAAACCTGCCGAACCACCATCAACACCTCGTATTGTCCACGGGCCATTATCACTGGTAAAAATGACAAGTGTATTCTCCTCTAAATTATTTTTTTTGAGCGTTTCCATTATTTTACCTACACTCCAATCCAATTCCTCTACCACATCGCCATACAAACCCCGCTTACTTTTGCCTAAAAAATCTTTGCTGGCATACAGAGGGGTGTGCGGAAAATTGGGTGCATAGTACATGAAAAAAGGGTTGTTTTTATTTTTTTCAATAAAATCAACTACTTTATTGGTATAATCCTTCGTCATTTTTGTTTGGTCATAATCATTCTCCACAATTTTTTCGTTTTCAAGCATATACAATTTAGGAAATAATCTTCCCCTCGGACGACTGCTATCATATCTCATATCGTTAGAATAGGGAATACCATAATAATAATCAAAACCATTATTGGTCGGTAAAAACTCTTTTTGGTAGCCCATGTGCCATTTGCCTACCATGCCCGTCGAATAACCTGCGGGTTTCAAGGCTTCAGGCATCGTAATCTCATATTTTGGTAAACCGTTGGTTGAATAAGGAAAAAGGACATCATAATTTTTACCTGTCATACCACTTCTAACGGGCAACCTGCCTGTCATCAAAGCCGCACGACTAGGCGAACAAACATTGGCAGCAGCATAAAAGCTCGTCAATTTCGCCCCATTTTGAGCGATTTTATCAAGGTTCGGTGTTTTGATAATCGGATGCCCGAAACAACCTAAATCGCCATAGCCCAAATCGTCGACGAATATCAGAATGACATTAGGCTTTTTTTGTGCATTTAAAGAAATGGCCAAAAACAGAAAGAGTATGGTTTGTGCAATTCTCATTTTAAACTTTGATTTTTCCAAAATTAGATTTTTCATTCCGAATTCTCATTTTTTTACAAAATTAGATTTCATAAAAATTGCAATAGTTGAAATTTTGATGATAATTACATTGGGGAGTTTTTTTGTTGAGCAGAACTCGCTGAAAAAAACAAAGGCAGAATTGTTGCCCATATCAAGTTGTATCCAATTTTCATGTTTTGAGCCTTGAGCTGAATGTTGGTTTGATAAAGTTGATCACAATTCTGCCCTATCCTATTCGTTAAGGGCAATAAAAAAATAAGTGCTCATTTTGGCAAAATGAGCACTTATTTTTACGCTACTACTTACGCAAGTAAACCCACAAACTCACTTCAAAATCTTCTCAATCAAAGCCTTAGTAGCTTTTATACCTTCGTCCTCTGATATTTCCGTGCCTTCAAATTCAATGCCGATATTGCCTTTGAAACCTGCGTCTTTTACAATTTTCAGGATTCGGGCATAATCCATTTCAGCTTCGTTCCCATCCTTGTCGAAAACGTGGGTTTTGGCGCTCACTCCTTTGGCATAGGGCATCAGTTCCGCGATGCCTTTGTAGCGGTCGTATTCTTTCAGGCATCCGTCGGGGCCTCTTTCAATGCAGAAATTGCCAAAATCGGGTAATGTCCCAACGTTCTCCAGGTTTACGGCTTTCATTACGCCAGCCAACCATGTGCCGTCAGAGGAATAGCCGCCATGGTTTTCAACCACCACATTGATTCCTTCTTTTGCGCCATATTCGCCCAGTTTTTTAAGCCCATCGGCAGCGTTTTTAGCAACTTCTTCGGCTGTGCCGGTTCCCGCTGCATTTACTCTGATGGTGGGGGCTCCTAAATACTTGGCTATTTTTACCCAATCATAGTGATTTTCTACCGCTTTTTGCCTGGCTACTGAGTCCGCATTGCCCAGGTCGCCCAAGGCATCGCACATGATCAGCCCCACTTTTACACCGGCTTCATCACATCTCTTTTTGAAACCCTCCCAATAGGCCATGTCTTTGGCTTTTGAGAAGTAAAAGGTATTGACCAGCTCGATGGTGTTTACGCCATAACCAGCTGCTATTTTGGGAAAATCGTCAGGATTGAGTTTTCCTTGCAGCAGCGAATCTGGATTTTGCAATAAAAGTCTTCCAAAGGCTGCCCAGTCGCCATTCAGGGCGTCACCAAAGAAACTTTTGTGTAAGGACCACTGTGCCAGTGAGATGTTCAGATCTGGTTTTGGGTCGGTTTTTGTTTTTGGCGTGCAGCCCAGCAACATTGCTGTGCCTAAAACGATGCAGAGAATGAATTTTTTCATTGAAAAAGGATTGAATGTTGATGATGATGTCAACAAATATAACTGATGATTGGCATTTTGTATCAAAAAGAGCTTTCTGACGTAAATGACGTTGAGCCTAAATGATTTTAAGCGATTGCGATCAGGCCATATCACCTCAAAAAAATAATTGCCCATAAATTTGTGCAACTCAAAAGTTGCGTATATATTTGCAACCCGAGAGTTGCGCATTTGATTACTTGGCCCAATCCAGGAAGATTTGGGAGGCTCAGTTCAATCAATGAGACAATTGATTAGCAACTATTAAATAAAATGAACAATGAAGAAGCTTAAAATCACCTTTTGGACTGCAACTGCACTTGCAGTATCAATCTTAACCACATCTTGTTCAAACGATAAAAAACCAAAACCTATGACTGATCCAATTCAAAAAATCACCCCCTATTTGTGGGTGGAGAAAGATGCCAAAGCTGTGGCAGATTACTACTTATCCATTTTCAAAGATGGTAAGTTGAAAGATTTTCGCAAGTTCGAAAGTGACGAAAGTGGAAATGATGCCGGCATAGAAACTGCTGTAATTGAAATAGCAGGAATGGAGTTTAGTATCTTGGCGGCAGGCCCTCTATTCAAATTCAATGAAGCGGTTTCTTTTGTTATCAACACAAAAGACCAAGCTGAAACGGATTATTATTGGGAAGCGCTTACTGCTAATGGTGGTGAAGAAGGATCTTGTGGATGGTGTAAAGATAAATATGGATTGTCTTGGCAAGTTGTACCAACTGAATATTTTGAATTAATCCACAGCGATGACCCTAAAGTAAGGGAAAAAGCAATGAAGAATACATTGACTCAGAAGAAATTGATACTCTCAGAACTCAAATGATCAGGTATCGTTATTTACGGCAAGTAAGACATCATTGTCCTCCCCAAACTCACACCATCACACCCTATTTTCACCATCTCACCTCATAAAAAAATAATTGCCCGCAAATTTGCGCAACTCAAAAGTTGCACATATATTTGCAACCTGAGAGTTGCGCATTTAAATGTACACCTATGAAGCAAGACATATTTCAGGCCATAGCAGACCCAACCCGCCGGGCTATTTTGACTTTAATTGCCATTCAGGCATTAACCCCAAATGTTCTGGCGGAAAAATTTGACATGACCCGACAAGCCGTATCAAAACACATAAAAGTCTTGCATGAATGTGAATTGATCAAGGCTGAGCAGTCTGGCCGAGAAATTTATTACCACCTCAACCCTCAGAAAATGCAAGAAATTGACAATTGGTTGGCCCAATTCAGGAAGATTTGGGAGGCTCAATTCAATCAGCTCGACAATGTATTGTTAAATCTAAAAAAACAGCAAAAATGACCAACGAATTGCTATTTGATTTTACCGTAGACAAAGCAGCAAAAACGGTATTCATCACCAGAGAATTTGATGCCGAATTATCCCTGGTATGGGACGCATTTACCAAAGCCGAAATCCTTGACCAATGGGTGGCACCTAAACCCTGGACATCAAGAACAAAACATATGAATTTCGAAGTTGGCGGAAGAAGATTTTATGCGATGGTAAGCCCCGAAGGACAAGAGCGCTGGGCCATTCAGAAATACACATCCATTAGCCCAAAAACCAACTTCAAAATGTTCAATGCTTTTGCAGACCAAGATGAAAACCCTCAATTGCCGGGTTCTGATTGGGATTACACGTTCAGCGAACAAAACGGAACGACAACAGTGAATATTGCTATTTATAATGAGTCCCTTGAACGCATGGAGAAGTTGATTGAAATGGGTTTCACCGAAGGATTCAAGATGTCCATGAGCAATTTGGAAAATCTGCTGGCGACTTTATCCGGGAAATGATTTTCGTTGAAAATGCGTTGAATAAACTTCTGGAAGAGGCAAACAAATGATTCGAGTGCAGGACAAATTTGGGGCAACGCGCCGTAGAGACGCACGGTCGTGCGTCTCTACCATCCGAAATCATCCACCATTTTTGGGGATTGCCCCAATTTTATCCTGCACTCAAATCATTCGAACAACTCACTCGGGAAAAGCCAATTTCCGAATAGCCTCCACAAACGCCGTAAAATCCCCTTTGATGTTACTCCGCTGTTCGCCGCCACAATCGACGATTCTGCCCTCCGCAATTTTTTCTGCTTTCCGCAAAAAAGTCAAGGTTTGTCCCTGTCCACCCATACACCCTTCGAAGCTTAAGGGGTCACCAATCTCGATTTTGCACTTTGATTTAAGCGCTAGAATCTGTTCAAAATCTTTGGGTTGTAACTTCCGCGTCACTTCGATCCCGGCGGAGCGCAAACTGTCGATTGATACGGTTTGTTGCGATTGAGAAAGGATGACTTTGTACGTTTTGTTGTATTGTGGCGCCACGGGTGGGCCCCAGCTTTCCCACACGATTTCATCAATTGTCTGCGCGAGCGAGTCATTGGATTGAAGCTCGCGGGCAGTGCGGGAGCCACAGGCCCCCAACACTACAGCGGATATAAGGCTGATGCAAAGCAGTATCTTCATGGCAGTTATGGTTAATAAGCGCAATCAATACTCGCGTATTCCGTATCCAAAAAGGATCCCCAAATTTTGTAGCAGGCTTGAACATTGGAGGTACTCCAGGATTGTTTGATCTCTAGCTTGTCTGTTACTGCGTAACCGCCTACTTCTAACGTGACGTTTACCGCCCCTGGTGGGATTACTTTTTTAAAGGTAAAAAACAGGCTCAGATTTTCTTCGATTACTTTTCTCTCTCCACTAGGCAAAGTGTAAGAAAGTTTGCACCAAGCCACATAACCCGCATCGCTGTAAACCGTAACATATCCGGGTGTTTCAACTCTAAAATGGTCGAGGTTATCCGAATAGGTCACATAAGCCCCCTTAATGGCCGTTTTGGCGAATTCGTAATCGAGCCAGGTGTAACCATTATCGCCCCAGCCCGTGCCCCAGGAATTTTGTACTTTATACGCCTTTTTAGCATCGTCGTAGCCGATGATGGTCATGGCGTGAGCTCTTGTCCAAGGCCCTTCGCCTGAACGCCAAACAAAGCCGGGCCCGGCACTCATAAAATCATCACTGGGCAAGGCACAAAAGATGATTGGGTGCTGATCCAACAATAGGGTTTTCAGGCTGGCCGTAGAAAGATCTTTGATTTCCGAATAATTTTTGATCCTGTTTTTGGCCGCATTGGGTGATGCCACTTCTTTTTCGTTCGCGACCGTACCGCAACCGTTTTTGTCCGAATAAGGCGCTTCCGCCCAGGTCACTACCCCCTCGGTTTTCAGCACATCTAAAGCACCACGGCTTTTGCCTGTTCCTACAAAATACGAACCTATCGCGCAGTCGTTATTGTCGCCGTTGATCCGGTTGAAGAGGTATTCCGGGCTGGCTACAGCGGTGATATTCATTGCTGAGGTTCCAGGAAAGGTGAAAGGTACGCCAGTAACCTTTTTCATTTCAAAACTTTTTACCGCATATCCACAGGCCCAGGCCACACATGAGCCTTCCCCACCCTGGTTGCCAATGGGGGGCATATCCAGGTTAAAAATTGCAGGCGTAGCGCCAGTGCTGGAACCGATTCCGGCCGGAGCCGTTACCTGAGTGAGCTTCCGTACTAAAGCCATATCGGCCGCAGGTGTAGCCAGGGCACCAAATCCCACTCCGGTGATGGGGGGCCGCGTAGTAGTGTTGTTGACCACGGTATTGTTCGTATTGCCAGAAAAGCCCTCTAGCTCCCACATCGCGCTAAACCAGCTGGGCTGAATGGGTCCGGCTGCCAGGGCAGGGTCTTGAATGTGCAGATACTGGTCTGGTTTCCAGCGATTTTTGATGCGGTAAAAATTTCCATCTGCTTTTTCCAGGCTCCACATAGCACTCCACCAAGCGGGCTGAATGGCGCCAGCCTCGATTACTCCATTTTGGTTGTGGAGGTAATAATTGGTTTTGCCATCTTTTTGCCAGCGGTTTTTGATGTAGTAAAAATCCGTGCCGCTTACTTTTTCCAAAACCCATTGTGCGCTCCACCAATTGGGATCAGCAGCTCCTGCATCTACGTTTTGGTTTTGGATGTGGATGCGATAATCGGTTTGTCCGTCTTTTTTCCAACGATTCTTGATGCGAATGAATTCCTGTGCCTGGACACTATTGGCCATAAAAACGATCATTAAAGCCAAGAGAAAGCTAAAAAACGCTGAAAAAGCGTTGTTTTTTTTGAGCAGTTTAATGGGCAGCATACCGTGAAATTTAGGTGTACATGAATTAATTGACCCAACAAAACTGCAAGCTTTTACGACATAGCGCGGGACAATGGGTCTGAGCGGACAAAAATATGGACATCAACGGGCGATTTTGAAGCATGAATGGCTCAGGTACTTAATTGTCCGACTTTTTGTAATTTTAGCAAAATTCAAGTTTGGCGTGCTATGAAACGAATCACCGTTATTGTCCTATTCCTGATTTTGTTCTGTACTTCTGGGCGTGCCCAACAACATCTGATCGATAGTCTTGCACCTATCCTTACGACCATCAAAAATCCCATTCAAAAAATTGATGTTTTATTAGGGCTGAGCCGTGCTTCAATAGTTGTGTCGGACCTAAAAAAAACCAAGCAATATGCTTTACAAACCTTAAACCTGTCCACAAAACACAAATACCGGGCTGGCCAAGCCATGGCTTTGTTGTTTTTGGAGCAAGTCCAAAATAATTCCGGCTCCAATTCAGATTCTAACTATGTCGAGGAGGCTTTGAAAATTGCCCGCTCGATTCGTTCAAAAAGTGTAGAGGCTTTTGCCATTTACCATTTGGCGGAGCAGCAGCTCTTCCGGCACAATTATTACGGTAAAGCGATCAAGATTTTAGAAGAGGCTTTGCAAAAAGTAGACAAAACGGTACCCGATAAACACATCGGGAACATCCACAAAGTGCTGGGCATGGCTTATTCCATTGCTGGGGATTCCGCAAAAACCTTCCAGCATTTCAAAAAAGCGCTTTATCATTTTACTCGAGTAAAAACCCATCCGTTTATCGTGCCAGAGCTGGGCCGTCCCAGTGCTATGGATGCCGATGGTGGGCTACTCAATAAGGTTCAAGTATTGCTTTACCTATCCAGGGAGTATTACAAGCAGGGCAAATTTCAACAAGCTTTAAAGTTGACGCAAGAACCCCTGGCTTTAGCTCAAAAGTATCAGTTGAGCAATATTGAGACTTGGGCCCATGAAGAAATGGCTACCAATTCCATTGCAATGGGTGACTTTGCACAGGCCATCAACCACTATAAAAAAGTCATTCTCTATTATGAAAAAAACCAGTCCTTGTTTTTCTTGGCCAGTAATGTGGTGGAATTGGGATCCACTTTTTATCGCCTGAAGGATTACCGGGTGGCTGAACAATACTTGCAAAGAGCCCTGTCCATCCGAAAATCACTCTCAGATACGATAGGGATCTTGTATGTTTACCAACGACTTGGACAAACTGCTACCGCCTTAAGCCATCATGATCAGGCACTGCAATATTATCAGGAAGCAGCTTCGCTCAATGCCAAACTCAAGGATTCCTCCTCATTGTCCATCCTCCTTTTTGGGATGGGTAGCGTATTGATGAGTCAAAAAAAATACCCTCAGGCTCTAATCCATTACCGTAGAGCCACGGCCCTTGATCAACATTTTAAGCAACAACAACTACTCATTGGGGACCTGATGGGGATTAGCCGAGCTTTTTTGAATATGAATCAATTGGATTCTGCCAAGCAGTATGCCGATGTAGCAATGGCTTCAGTAGAGAAAGGAAGCTTGGAGCAGCAACAACTCGTTGAGGAATTACAAAGCCAAATCAGCGAACAAAGGGGGGATTATGCAGCTGCACTCCAACAATTCAAAAAATTCCACCTCTTGCACGATAGCATTTACACGAACAATGCCCAGGCAATGCTGAAGCAAGAACAAGTTCGCCAAAACATAGTCGATTATCAAAAGCAAAAAGAGCAGGCCGAACGAGAAGCTACCTTACTCAATAGTCGAAATCAGCTGTACCTGGCCCTGGCGCTGGCCTTTTTGGGCATCATCCTGATAGGGGGATATTTGTTGCTTCAATTGCGCAAAGCTCAACATCAGCTCAAAGGCCAAAACCTTCAACTCCAACAACTCAACAGCACCAAAGACAAGTTTTTCGGCATCATTGCCCACGATATCCGCAGCCCCATGGTAGCACTGGAGGATGTAGGGGAACAAATGGCCTTTTATGTACAACAACAACGGATCGATAAATTGGAGCGCCTGGCCGACCGGGTGGATAAAACCACGCGCCAACTCAATAACTTGCTCGACAATTTGCTCAGTTGGGCCTTGCTCCAACAAGGCATTGTTCCTTATCGCCCCCAATCCATCAGCATAGCACGAATAGCAACAGAGGTACTTGACCTATTTCAAGCCAATGCACTAGCAAAAAATGTAGCCCTCGAAAATCATATCGCGAAAGACCTGAACGTTTATGCAGATGTCAATACCCTACAGGCTATTTTGCGCAATTTATTGAGCAACGCCATCAAGTTTACACCCGCGGGTGGGAAGGTTTCCATCAACACGGAGCTAGCTGAAGACAACGTATTCATCCACATCAATGATACGGGCACGGGCATCGCTGCCGAAAAACTCGAAAAATTGTTCAGCATCGATAAATCCAGCCAAAAAGGAACGGCAGGAGAAAAAGGAACTGGCCTGGGTTTGATGCTGGTGAAAGAATTGGTCGCCTTGAACAAAGGAAAAGTACAGGTAGTAAGCAAACTCAACCAAGGGTCGAGTTTTACCATATCGCTACCCCTCGCAGCATAAGTGTTTGTTTAAATCCCAAAGCCATGAAGATACTCATCGTTGAAGATGAAGAACTGTATGCTGATCGACTGGAAATGTTGGTCGAAAAACTGGAATACGAGTTGCTCGGCGTAGTGGACAATAGCACCGATGCCCTGGCAATCATTGAAAAAAACCCGCCTGACTTCATTTTGATGGACATCCACATCCAGGGGCAATACGATGGGATCGAACTCGCCGCTCAAATCCAGCAGCGTTTTGACATCCCGATTATTTTTATTACCTCCTTGCAAGATGACCTGACCTTCAATCGCGCAGCACGTACCAACCCCATTCATTTCCTCACCAAACCATTCAGCGACCTGCAACTCCAACGCTCCATCGAACTGACCATCCGCAATCTGGCCCAACCTGGAGAGGTGGATTGGGACAATGACATGGTGTTCAAAAATCATCTCTTCATCAAAGTGCGCCAAAAACTGGAAAAAATCGCGATTGAAGACATCCTTTTTATCGAAGCGGACGGGCGCTATTGCCAGATTTGCACGGAGGGAAAAAAATTTTTGGTGCGTTTGAGTTTACAGGATTTGAATGGTTTGTTGCCTGCTTCGTCCTTCATCCAGGTGCATCGCAGCTATGTCGTCAACGCCAGCAAAATCCTCAACATTGATTTGCAGGACAGCCTTATCCAGATCAACCAGCATCAAGTTCCATTGAGCAAACGGCATCGGGAGCTGTTGTTGAAGAAGATCAGTTGGATTTAGGGGGATGAAAAAGGCAACCACTTGGTGCTTTGGTACTCCTGGTTTATCTTTATCAGGTGGGCATAAAAAATGATGCACTTGTTTCCAGGTTGGAGACAATGAAAACGCCCCGGTGGAAACCAACGAAAAACAACAAAAAACAAGATGAAAACACTATCATTCCTGTTCCTCGCCATACTATCCATACATTTTTCTCAGCAAGGTTACGCCCAAACCAACACTAAAAACAGGGTCATCATTCTCTCTGATATTGAAGCAGATCCAGACGACGCTCAATCATTTGTTCGCTTGCTTTTGTACGCCAACCAAATAGACATCAAAGGAATGATCGCAACGACTTCCTGTTGGCAAAAGAA
Source organism: Chitinophagales bacterium (assembly GCA_013298445.1). Taxonomy (GTDB): domain Bacteria; phylum Bacteroidota; class Bacteroidia; order Chitinophagales; family Saprospiraceae; genus Haliscomenobacter. Next base: position 10,833 of record JAAFHQ010000065.1, read on the forward strand.
CCGGGTAGCACCTGAATCTATAAAAAAAATCATCAAAGCCTACGGCAGTGTACAGCCCAATCTGAATAAACACGAGTTGGGTTTTCCCACTGAAAACGCCCTATTGCTGACCGTAAAACAAGGATTGGCCAAATATGGAATGCTCGGAGTAGGCAAGGGGCAGGATTCTGAAGGCTCCGAATGGATCATAAAAACCCTGGAAGAAAACGACCCCAGACCATTGTATATCTCCGTTTGGGGTGGGGCAAACACCTTGGCGCAAGCATTATTCAAGTTAAAAGAAACCAAAAACGCAACAGAAATAAAGCGACTCGTTGCAAAACTTAGGGTTTACACCATTTCAGACCAAGACGACAGTGGCATTTGGATGAGGAATACTTTCCCAGACTTGCATTACATCGTAAGCCCCGGTGATGATTACGGCAGCGCCACCTGGAGTGCCATAAACAACCAAATAAAAGGCATCAGCAATGAAGAAATCAGCAACAAATGGCTGGCACAAAACATACAACAAGGTCACGGGCCCCTTGGAGCAGTTTACCCAGATGTAGCCTGGGGAATGGAAGGGGATACGCCCTCCTATTTGAATCTGATTGTAAACGGATTAAACAATCCAGAGTACCCCAACTGGGGCGGATGGGGCGGGCGTGATGAGCTGTACAAGCCCGATTTTGCTACACAAAAAAAAGGGGGCTCAGGTGTTCCATTCGAACCTGAAACAAGAGCAATTTGGACCAATGCAAAAGACAACTACCGCCACTTTGTACCCAATAATTTCGGAAGGGTTGTCAAATTGGATACCACCCAATACAATGACAACAAAGCCTCCCTGTGGCGGTGGCGGGAAGATTTTCAAAACGACTTTGCCGCTCGTATGGATTGGTGCATCGCCGATTTAAAAAATGCGAATCACCCGCCTGTACCCGTACTAAAACAAGGGGATGAAATTACGGTAAAATCAGGCCAGGGATTTGGTCTGGATGCCTCCGATACTTACGACCCTGATGGCGACAGTTTCAGTTACTTATGGTTTGACTATCCTGAGGCGGGTACCTACAAAAAGCCGCTCCAGATATCTCCTGAAAATTACAACAACATTTGGTTAACCGCACCCGATGTTGAGAAAAAAGAAACCCTGCACCTCATTTTAAAAATCACGGATAAAGGCTCACCTCGGTTGTCCAGGTACAAAAGAATCATCGTAACGATATTGCCAAAATAAACCAATAAACTTATGGAATTGAAATTCGAACAAGTCATCACTACCGAGGAAGAACTTCGTGAAATCATGGGGTATCCTAGCGAAGTAGTTACTCGGAAAACAATCAATCACATTGATGAGCACTGTAAAAGTTTTATTGAAAAGTCTCCATTTATCACCATAGCCACATCAGATCTGAATGGCAATTTTGATGTTTCTCCCAAAGGGGACCCAGCTGGATTTGTAAAGATTTTGAGCGATAAAGTGCTAGCTATCCCCGATCGGCCAGGAAACCGTAAAGCGGATACTTTAAGGAACATCATTCAAAATCCAAACGTAGGGTTGATCTTTTTAATTCCGGGAATCAAAGAAACTTTAAGGGTTAATGGTGAGGCCAAAATAGTAAGGGATGAAAAGGTTTTAGAACAGTTGTCCTGTCAAGGAAAAACACCCTCGTTTGCCATAATTGTGCAGGTAAAAGAGGCTTTTATGCACTGTGCCAAATGTATCATCCGATCGAACTTATGGGGGCCCATTGACGATACGCAAGAACGTCCTGTACCCTCCTTGGGGAAAGTGCTGGTTGACCATGGAAAACTGGAAATCAGTTACGAAGAATTAGATGACCGAATTAAAAATGATGAAAAAACAAATTTGTATTAAACCTATGCATGATCATCACCAATCCCAGCTACAATGTAGTGTTCAAGTATCTTCTAGGAGATGAGGAGAGTCACCATTAAAAATTAAAATCTGTTTTATGGAGATCGAAGATTTTTTCAAGATTTATCAAAATGCTGCCTGGCATAAAGACACCACTGCTATGATCAATCTTTACGATGAGCAAGCCCTTATATTTGACATGTGGGATCAAGGTTACACTTCGAATCCATCAGAGTGGAGTAAAATGATTGTAGATTGGCTTGGTTCTTTGGGCGAAGAAAAAGTAAAAGTTGAATTCGAAATGGTAAAAATCCATCAGTCAGGCAATGTAGGATTTGCAAGTGCCCTGATTTTGTTTCGTGCCATTTCAAGCGAAGGGGCTGTTTTAAGGAGTATGAAGAATAGAATCACACTCGGATTTTCAAAATTTGAAGATGGATGGAAAGTGATACATCAGCATACTTCTGCTCCAATTAAGTCAGATGGTCTCACTGCAATGCTCGATATTTAGTTCGGTGCAATGAATGGCCGATTGATTGGAACCCAGCAAAAGGTTCGTCGCCGCTTCAATCAAATGACAATGAATGTAATCCTGATTGACAACGCTTTCGGTGGTT